>JAFYMZ010000062.1 GCA_017548175.1 Clostridia bacterium
ACCTTGACGGTATCTGCCAGTTTATTCACGCCGCGTTCCATGGCCTGACGGGCCTCGGCGCCAAAAAGAATTTCCTTTGCCATTGGTTATGCTCCTCCTGTCTTACTCTACGATGGCCAGAATATCGGCCTGCTTGACGATGATCAGTTCTTCGCCGCCCAGCTTCACTTCGGTGCCGCTGTACTTGCTGGTGATGACCTTGTCGCCCACCTTGACGTTCATGGGCTCCAGCTTGCCGTCCACCATTGCACCGGGGCCGACAGCCACGACTTCAGCCACCTGGGGCTTTTCCTTGGCAGCGCCGGTGAGGATGATGCCGCTCTTGGTGGTCTCTTCCATTTCGGTCATACGGACAACAACTCTGTCCTGCAGGGGTACCAGTTTCATAGTTCTTACCTCTTTATCGTAATATATTTTTGTTGTCAAAATCAATCGAGTTTTAGCACTCTTCCCTTTCGAGTGCCAACGGGTTCTATCATATCACACTGCCGAAAAAATGCAAGGGGGTTTTTGTCACATTTTTTCGGTCGTTTGGGAAACAATTTGTAAACGATGCGCTTACTTTTTCAGCGGAACCACGCCGGTGCCGGGCGGCAAAACGCCAACGCCGTGCGGCACGACAAAATGCATCTTCCGCTCGGGCACCCACACGCGCAGGCTGTCAGCCGGACGGTTTTCGCCGTCCAGATTGAGCACGAAGGGCTTGCCGTCGGTGCTGGTGATGGTCATTTCTTTGGCGCGCAGCATGGTGATATACTCCGGCAGGTCCTTGGAATGACCCTTTTGGTACATTCCGATGACGCGAGCCGCAGTCAGGCGGCTGACACCGTGGACGATGATGACATCCATCAGACCGTCGGCGGGGTCTGCCTCGGGCGCGGGATAAAATCCGCCGCCATAAAAACGGCCGTTGGCGGCCAATACCAGCGTCTGTTTTCCGTCAAACACCTGTCCGTCCACCTCGATGTGGCAGGGGCGGCACAGACCGCGGATGAAATGCTCGCCGATGGAGGCGATATAGGCGGCAGAGCCGCTGAGCAGCGGCAGGCGCTTGTACTTCTGCATACCGGCACTGATTCTGGCATCAGCACCGACGCTGAAAATGTTCACCGAAACACCGCTGTCGGTCTGCAGATAATCCAGTTCCAGCACATCGCCGCAGATCAGTTCTTTCAGGTCGCGGAAGCGATCCAGATCGTGAAACATCCGGATGAAATCGTTGCCGCTGCCCATGGGATAATGGGTCACCTGCGTATGATCGTGCTGCACGGCTGCACCGGCTACTTCGTTCAGGGTGCCGTCACCGCCGCAGGCGTAAAACCGCAGCACCTTATCCGGATGCTCCGCACGTTCCCGATCTACGATCTCGCAGGCGTGACGGGGATATTCGGTAACGAAAATCTCATATTCCAACCCCATTTCCTTGCACAGGCGGCCAATATGACCGGCAGCCGACAAGGTCTGGTCTTTTTTACCGGCGGCAGGGTTGGTAATGAAGATATGGCGCATCGGCATCATCTTTCATCCCTCTTTTTCATAGGTTTGCGGAACTCACCGGAGTTTCTGTTTTCACGGGGTTTCCGGTATTCGCCGGGTCTGCCGAAGTCACGGGGCTTGCCCTCTTCGCGAGGCTTCCGGTATTCACCGGGCTTGCCAAAGTCGCGGGGTTTTCCTTCTTCGCGAGGCTTCCGGTATTCGCCGGGTTTGCCGAAATCGCGGACGGGAGCCGGACGGTCAAAGCCGCCGGGCTGCTTGGGCTGGAAATACTGGAACAGGTTGCACTTCAGCATACCGTTGTACAGTTTGCGTTTTTTGTCGGCAGGACGGCCGAAGCTCTGCTCGAAATCGGGGTCGGAAGAGATGACATACAGCTTCAGATCACGATTCCAGCCGGTGGCCTTACCAAAGGCACGGGCCAGGCGCTGGGCCTGATCTTGCTCCATCATTCGCACGCCGTAGGGGGGATTGCAGATGACGACACCGCCGCGCTCACGCCAGTCCACACGGCAGGCATCGGCAACGGAGAAGCGGATATAGTCGGCCACACCGGCACGGCGGGCATTTTCCTCTGCCATTTCCACCGATTCGGGATCGATATCGGAGGCGTGGATCATCAGCTGCTTGTCCAACATTTCTTCTTGCGCGGCCTCTTCACGGGCATCGGAGAAGGCAAAGGACCAGTCCTCGTTCCACAGTTCTGCGTCAAAGGAGCGCAGTTTGCCGGGAGCGATGTTCAGCGCGGTCAGCGCTGCCTCGATGGCAATGGTACCGCTGCCGCAGAAGGGATCGGAAAAGACCTCTCTGCCCTTCCAACGGCTCAGTTTGACCATGGATGCGGCCAGCGTCTCGCGCAGGGAGGCATCGTTCTGCTCCAGCTTATAGCCGCGCTTGTACAGCGGTGCGCCGGTGGTATCCAGGAAAATCTCGCACAGATCGTTCATCAGGGAGAACTGGATCTGGTGCTTGGGACCGGATTCCTCCAGCCAAGTGACGTTATAGGCCAGTTTCATACGCTCAACGGCAGCCTTTTTCAAAATACGCTGACAGTCGGGCACACTATGCAGCTGAGAGTGCAGGGAGAAACCCTTGATGGGGAATGCATCATCCTTGCCCAGCCACTGTTCCCAATGGATGGCCTTCATACCCTCGAACAGCTGGTCAAAGGTCTTGGCAGGATAGGATGCCAGACGGATGAGCACGCGCTCGCCGCAGCGCAGCAGCACATTGGCACGGGCGCCGTCATACAGGTCACCCTGAAAGAGTACGCGGCCGTTTTCTGCCTGCACGTTTTCAAAGCCCTTGTACTTCAGTTCGTCGGCTACCAGACCCTCTACGCCCATCAGGCAGGGGACTACATATTGATACATGGAGATACCTCCTGTGAAAAAAATCAGATTTTGTCAATATTAGCATAGCACACTTTTTTGCAATTCACAAGAGATTTTGCGTGAATTGCCACTGCTTTTCCGTCAATTGGCGGTGAAACTCCGTCAATTGCGGGGTTTTGCACGGCAATTGCAGGCTTTCAGCGGGCAATTCACCAAAAAATGCAAAAACCGGGCGGCCGAAGCCGCCCGGTGTGGGATGCGATATATTTACTTGGCGATCAGCATGCCGTAGCCGCCGAAGTCACGGCGATATACGACACAGTAACGGCCGTTTTCGCTGTTCATAAAGAAGAAGAAACTGTGGCCCAGCAGGTTCATCTGCAGGATGGCATCTTCTGCCGTCATAGGCTTGCTGTCGACTTCTTTCTCACGGAGGATCTCGATCTCTTCGTCACGGTAATCGGTCATAAAGTCCATTGCCTTGTCGAAGGAATCTTGACGCATCCGCTTGGCCAAACGGGTCTTGTTCTTTTGGATCTGCCGGTCGATGGAGGCCAGAGCGCCGTCAATGGAGGCATACATATCAGTGGTCTTTTCCTGTGCGCGGAAGATCATACCGCCGCTGCGCACGGTGATCTCGGCAGTGTCCATGCCCCGTTCGTTGGAGAAGGCGACCACCACATCGGTCTCCTTATCAAAGTAACGGTCCAGCTTTCCGCATTTCTTTTCGGCATAAGCCTTTACCTTGTTGTCTACGGTCATCTTGCGTTCACTGAAGTTGATGGTCATGGTTGACACTCCTTTACTTGTGGTCTATGGAAGGGGTTCTTCCTTGTACACAGTATAGCATACCTTGGACGAAAATACCACTATATTTTGTCGTATTTTTCGCACTTTGTAAGATGTGCACAAAAAAGGAACTTAATTTTTTACACCGAAATTTCAGGGTTCGACACCCCTCGCAACCGGGCTGTGCTATGCTATACAGGAAAGAGGGCGAACTCTTTCTGCCGGCAGCTGCCGGCGCCGTTCATATCTTTATCCCCACAACTCTCTTTGCACCTGCCTCGGCAGGTGCGCTTTTTTATTTGCGGCATAAGAAGTAAAAAACGCAGAGGATCGCTCCTCTGCGTTTTGATTTACTTACTTGCGACGGCGAGCACCGCTGCGGCGGTCCTTCTGGCTGCGGACATCGCTCATACGGCTTTCGCTGCTCTGCATAAAGGCCTTGAGTTTGTTCTCAAACTCCTCTTCGGGAGTCAGAGGTACGGCGGGGGCTGCAGGAGCCTGAGGCTTGCCTGCGGCGGGACGGTAGGGACGCGGTGCACGCTGGGGACGATCCTGCTGCTGGGGACGTTCTTCCTGCGGCAGGGCCTTTTTGATGGACAGGTTGATGCGGTTAGCCTGGTCGATGCCGATGAGCTTGACCTGAACCTGCTGGCCGTCCTTCAGGAACTTGCTGATGTCATCCACGTAGCTGTTGGCGATCTCGGAAATGTGTACCATACCGCTCTTGCCGCCGGGCAGCTGCACAAATGCGCCGAACTTGGTGATGCCGGTTACCTTACCCTCGTAAATTGCGCCGATTTCTAACTCCATACTTCTTAATCCTTCTATCCTTGATTTCCGCACTTGCGGTTATTTACTGGATACGTCCTGAAACACCAGTTCACCGGGGAAAATATAGCCGAGGTCCTCGCGGGCCAGCTTTGCGATATAATCCTGATCGATACCGCCGCTGGTTGCGTTATACAGCTCTGCATTCAGCAACTGCTGCAATTCAAGCTCCCGCTGCAGACGGCTCTGGGTTTCTTTCATATTCTCGATTTTCACCTGCAGCGACACCATAGTAAAGGCCGCATACACTGCAAAGGCTGTTACCAGCACTTTGGTCAGCAGGTTCACTTTTTTCTTTTTTCGAACCATCGTTGCGTCCTTTCACTGCACGGCAAATCTTAACAGGAATAGTATAAGACCAACCCGTTGCCCTGTCAACTAAAAAATACAGTTTTTCCCAGTATTTGTGTAATTTTAGAAGGCTTATTTCTCGCGGAAGATGCTCAGAATGTCATCGAAGGGGTCGTAGCTCTTCTTTTTCTTCTCCGCGGGAGCTTCTTCCTGCTGCGGCTCTTCCTTTACCTCGGCCACCAGTTCCTCATCGATGGGCTCTACCACGGGGATCTCCAGCACGGGAGCGGCCACGGGAGCGACAGGCTCGGCCTTGGGCTTCTGCTGCTCCAGAGCGGCGGCGGGCGTCATAACGGGCATGCTCTTGGGAGCATCGTCAAAACCGGTAGCCACCACGGTGATGCGGATCTCGTCATCCAGCTTCTCGTCCACGGCAGCACCGAAGATGATATGTGCATCGGGATGTGCGGCTTCCTGTACCATGGTTGCAGCCTGCTCCACCTCTTCCAGACCGATGTCGGGAGAACCGGTGATGCTCAGCAGCACGCCACGGGCGCCGTTGATGGAGGTCTCCAGCAGGGGGCTGGCGATGGCCATCTTGGCGGCCTCAACGGCCTTTTCCTTGCCGGAAGCACGGCCTACGCCCATATGGGCATAACCTGCGTTGCGCATAATGGTAGCAACGTCGTTAAAGTCCAGATTGATCAGGCCGGGAACGGTCATCAGTTCGCTGATGCTCTGCACTGCCTGATGCAGCACGCTGTCAGCCACTTCAAAGGCGTTCTGGAAGGTGATCTTCTGCTCGCTGACCAGCTTCAGGCGCTCGTTGGGGATGACCACCAGTGCATCTACCTGCTCACGCAGAGCAGCGATACCGGCATTAGCCTGCTCGATACGCTTCTTGCCCTCGAAGTTGAAGGGACGGGTTACCACACCGACGGTGAGGATGCCCATTTCCTTGGCGATACGTGCCACGATGGGTGCGCCGCCGGTGCCGGTGCCGCCGCCCATACCGGCGGTGATGAACACCATATTGGCGCCCTGCAGCATCTGACGGATCTCGTCCTCGTTCTCCTGTGCGGCATCTGCGCCGACACCGGGATTGGAGCCGCAGCCCAGGCCGCCGGTGGCCTTCTGGCCGATCTGCAGCTTCATGGTGGCAGCGGAATAATTCAGAGCCTGTTTATCAGTATTAATGGCAACAAAATCAATGCCACGCACACCGGTGGTGACCATACGGTTAACGGCATTACCGCCACCGCCGCCCACGCCGATAACGCGGATGACTACATTGTTTTCGCTGGCAGCTTCAAATGCAAAAGTCATGGTGTTCCCTCCATATTTAACGTCCAGTTTGATAGGTTAATCCGGAATAAATCGGGCGGTCCGCACATCGGAAACATCAATGGTGCCGGTGGCGGTGGGGCCGATCTTTTCATTGATCAACGTCTGCATATACCGCAGTTTTCGGTCCAGATCATCGGTGGTTCCGATCTTTACTTTGAACCGGTCGGTATAGGTAAAAGTGATGTCATACAACTCTTCTACGCATACTTCCCCAATTTCTTCTAGTATATCATTTTCCACAAAAGTATTCAATGCCAAAATTAAAGGTTTTCGAGTTTCTTCCGAAGAAAATTTCGCTGTTTTTCCCACGATGGGGTCTTCCAGCACTGCGCCGGTGACCACACACAGGCCGGTCTTTTCCGGCTGGCGGGTCTTCATCAGAATTTTGCCGCCGGTGGAGATCACATAGGACGCATCACCGCTTTGAATCACCGCCATAGGCTGGCATTGTGTCACAATGATTTCCAGCTGGTCAGGATAGTTCCGGTGGATGCGCACGGTCTCCAAATAAGGGCAGGCTTCGAACAGTTGTCGGATGGCACGGTTCTTTTCAAAGAAGATCAGACTGCTGCCGGTCTTCAGTCCGGTGGCCTCGATGATCTCGCTTTCGCTATAGGGGCTGGTACCGGTAACGGTGATCCTGCCCACACGGAAAAAGACGGTGGCGGCACACAACAATGCCGCAATGGTGACTACGGTGCAGAACAGTGTCAGTACCGCACGGATACTGCTGCTGCGTCTGCGTCGGCCACGGCGCTTTTGTGCCGCGTTACGCCGGGGCACGCGCTTGGTCTTTTGCCCGGTGCTTGTGCCGGCGCGCTTGCGTGCACTTGCCATATCTGCCGCCTCCTTTCCCTTTTCTTCTTATTCTTCCCGGCGGATATCCGCCCCAAGGGCGGCAAGCCGGTGTTCCATGGCGGTATAGCCACGGTCAATGTGATGGATTTCCTCCACCACCGTTTCGCCTTGGGCTGCCAATGCGGCCAGCACCAGCGCCGCACCGCCACGCAAGTCCGTGCAGCAGACGGGCGCGCCCAGCAACCGGGGCACGCCGGTGACCAGCGCCACGCGGCCGGACACCCGGATATCGGCCCCCATTCGGGCCAATTCGGCAGTATGCCGATAGCGATTTTCAAAGATGGTCTCTACGAACACCGTCGTTCCCCGTGCCAAACAGGCAACCGCCATCAACGGCGACTGGGCATCGGTGGCGAAGCCGGGGTACGGCATGGTGCGGATGGGCGACATGGGCCCCATCACTTCCGGTGCCGTCAGCGTAACGCTGCCGCCGCAGGCGGTAATGCTGCAGCCCGCCTCCCCCAGCAATGCGGTGACGGTGCCGAAATGTTCCGGCTCGGTGTGGTGCAGCGTCACCCGACCGCCGGTCACAGCCGCGGCACACAGGTAGGTAGCCGCTTCGATCCGATCCGGCAGGATGGTATGCACCACATCGTTGCGTGTACCGCCGCCGTGCACGGTAATGCGGCTTTCGCCCGCGCCCGATACCGTGGCACCGCACTTTTGCAGATATTGCTGCAGATCGGCGATCTCCGGTTCTCTGGCGGCATTGATGATGCGGGTCACGCCCCGGCAGGCGGTGGCGGCCAGCATAATATTTTCCGTTGCGCCCACACTGGGGAAACTCAGCAGGATATCCTGTCCCCTCATATCACCGGCGGTACACAGGATCTCGCCCCCTTCTTCCCGGATGTCCACACCCAGTTTTCGCAGGGCGGCCAGATGCAGATCGATGGGCCGCGGGCCAAGTTCGCAGCCGCCGGGGAAGCTGAGCCGCGCCTTACCGCAGCGGGCAATGATGGGTCCCAGAAAAATCACCGAGGAACGCATCTCCCGCATCAGGCTGATGGGCACGTCACAGCGGGTGACGGTGGAGGAATCTACCGTTACGGTACTCCCCTGCATCTCGGCACTGCAGCCCAAATGCCGCAAAATAGCAAGGGCAGAGTGAACGTCCCGCAAGTCGGGACAGTTATGTAGGGTGCTGCGGCCGCCGTTCAACAGAGTTGCCGCCAAAATGGGCAGCACACTGTTTTTCGCGCCGCTGACGGAAATCGTTCCGTCAAGGGGCTTGCCGCCCCGGATCACAAAATGGCTCATGAAATGCTCCTTTCAGGCAGAAATCACAGGCCATTCTATGAAACTTACAAAAAACTTGTTACAGGCTCTTCAGCGTGCGATAAATGTGGTCGATGGCTTCGGGATGCCCCTTCTTTCGGGCGTTCTCACCCATCTCTGCCAACAGGGCAGGCTGGGACAGCAGGCTGCAGGCCTTTTCAAACAGGCCGGCACCGGTGGCTTCTGCCTCGGTAACCACGGCCGCTGCGCCGGCGGCCTCCAGAATGCGTGCATTCTTCTCCTGATGGTTCTCGGCCGCATAGGGCGAAGGCACCACGATGGAGGGCTTGCCGGCGGCGCACAATTCGGCCAGCGTACCGCCGCCGCGGCAGATCACCAGATCGGCCTGTGCCAGCACTTTATCCATATCATAGATGTACTCACGCAGGTCAATGTGCTTGCAGGCTTCCAGATCCACACCCTTGGCTGCGATCTCCTCCTTCATCCAGCCGTACTGGCTGCTGCCGGCGGCATGGATGTGGTTAAAGCGCGGCGTCTGGGCGTTACAGAGGATGAAATCCTCCATCTTTTGATTCATATACTTTGCGCCGACGCTGCCCCAGAAGGACACCACCAGCGGCATTCCGTTGTCAAACAGCGGCGCGTCGCAGCGCTCATTGCAGCGGACGATCTCCTCGCGGATGGGACTGCCGGTAACTTCAATGCGTTTGGCGGACTTCACGTGCTTGGCAGTCTCGGCAAAGTTCAGCATGACGCAGTCCACCTTGCCGGACAACTGCTTGACGGTGATGCCGGGCACGGCATTGACCTCCAGCACGGCGGTCTTGACACCGCACTGGGCCGCTGCATAGACCATGGCAAAGCTGGCATAGCCGCCGGTGCCCATGACGATGTCGGGCTTCAGTTCCCGAATGATCTTTTTGCAGCCCTGAATGGCCTTCCACGTGTCCATCAGCGCCTTGGCATTCTTCACCATGCCGCCGATGCTCTTGCTGCGGGACAGACCCTGCAGGGGGAAGGTATAAATGGGATAGCCCGCACGCTGCACCAGTTTTTCTTCGATGTTACCGGTGCCGCCGAAAAACCAGATCTGGGAATCGGGCTCTTGCTTTTTCAGATAATTGGCTACGGCCAAAGCCGGGTTCACGTGACCGGCGGTACCGCCGCCTGCAAAAATCGCGCGCATGGGAAATCCCCCTTTTTTATTTCAAACGTATGGATTGTCTTATTGCGATACCGGCAGTCTGCGGGAAACCGACAGCAGGATACCGACCTCGCCCAGCAGAATGAGCAGTGCCGTACCGCCGTAGCTGAAGAAGGGCAAGGATGCGCCGGTAATGGGCATAATGCCGGTGACCACGAACAGGTTCATAATGACCTGAATGGCCAGATGGGTGGTGACACCCGCAGCCAGCAGGCTGCCGAAGCGGTTGTCACAGCGCAAGGCGATGTAATAGCCGCGCAGGATCAGTGCGGAAAAGAGAATGAGGATCATGGTCGCGCCCACCAGACCCAGTTCCTCACAGATGGTGGGGAAAATAAAGTCGTTGGTGGGTTCGGGCAGGAACAGATGCTTTTGGGTGCCCTGACCAAGGCCCACGCCCCAGATGCCGCCGCTGCCGATGGTGATGAAACTCTGTGCGCCCTGGAAGCCCTTGCCCAGCGGGTCAATGAAGGGGTCCAGCCACACCTTGAAGCGGGTCATGGCGTAGGGATTTTTCAGTACATAGGCCACGGCCAGCACCACAACAGCACCGCCGCCTGCAAAAAACCACGCCATATTCGCGCCTGCCAAAAAGATGATCATCATGCCGATGGCCGCTATAATCAGCGTACCGGACAGATGCCGCTCGAAATACAGCAGCACGGCGATGACGCCGATGATGCCCATAAAGGGCAGGATACCCCACCGGAGGGTGTGCATCTTCTTTTTGCCCAAAATGGCGGCAAAACTGGAAAAACTGACAATGACCGCCGCCTTACATAACTCGGAAGGCTGCAGACTAATAGGGCCGATCTGCACCCAACGGGTGGCCTGGTTGATGGTCTTCCACATATTTTTCAGGCCGGGGACCATAATGGTGGCCATTAAACCCAATGCAAACAGTAACGCAAGCGGAGCATAATAGTGCCAATGGTGGTAATTCCAACTGGAAACCCAAAACATAATTACCACACCGACCACGGCAAACAAGCCCTGACGGGTGACAAAGTACAGGCTGTTGCCGTACTTGCTGTAGGCCAGCGGATAACTGGCAGAATACAGGCAAATGAGTCCCACCGCCAGCAGCAGCAGGGTCAATGCCACGAAGGGGGCATCCACACGGCCCACCTCCTGCCGCTTTTTCTCCGGTTTGGTATCGGGCAGCGTAATGTCAAAAATGTTCAGGTCGCCCGACTCGGGGGTCCGTTTATTCCGTGCGATGATGTCCACCTCCTTTTATCATGATGCAATTCGAAAAACTTAAGCGAAATATGCCAGCAGGCACATGGCAGCGGTGAGTGCGGATGCCACGATGACGATCTTCCACTCGCTCCAGCCGCACTTTTCAAAGTGATGATGGATGGGTGCCATCTTGAAGAAGCGCTTACCGCCGGTGGCCTTGAAGTACAGCACCTGAATGATGTCGGACATCGTCTCGATGATGTACACGATACCCACCAGCACCAGAATCAGGGGCATACCGTGGGCATAGGCCATCGCGCAGACGGCACCGCCCAGGAACAGAGAGCCGGTGTCACCCATAAAGACCTTGGCAGGGTTCTTGTTAAACAGGAAGAAGGCAAACAGACCGCCGCACAGTGCCAGAGAGAAGATGGAGGCGTTGTTGTTTGCCTGCAGGAACAGCACGGAGAAGAACACCGAAACCACCAGTGTGACAGAAGCACACAGACCGTCGATGCCGTCGGTGATGTTGACGGCGTTGTCTGCGCCGATGATGATGAAAATGCTGATCAGCACATACACCGGGAAGGGGATGTTCAGGCTGATGCCGGTAAAGGGAATGTACAGGCTGCTGTCCAGATAGCCCATCACGCGCATCACACTGACGAACAGGACGGCGGCTGCCATCTGCAGGGCCAGCTTCTGCTTGGGGGTGATGCCCTGATTCTTCTTTTTCTTGATCTTGGTCCAGTCGTCAATGACACCTACACCGGCGAACACCAGGCTGAGGCCCAGCATTACAAGGGCGCGGTAATCCTGATTGGCGATCATCCAAGGCAGCTTGCACAGCACAGCCACCAGCATACCGGCAATGAAGATCACGCCGCCCATGGTGGGTGTACCCTGCTTGTTCATATGCCAGGTAGGACCGTCTTCCAGAATTTTCTGGCCAAACTTCAGTTCACGGAGCTTTTTGATGGCAAAGGGTGCCACCAGTACGGCCAGCACAAAGGACAGGCCTGCGGTCATAAGGATCCATTCCATAATTCTTTCCCCCATTGGGTTTATTTTTTCTGTTCCTGCAAAATGCGGGCAACTTCTTCCCGCTCATCCAGATGCAGCTGCACCCCGCCGATCTCCTGATAAGTCTCGTGACCCTTGCCCAGCAGCAGCAGGGTGTCCCCTGCTTTGGCAAGGCCCATGGCAAAGGCGATGGCTTCGCGCCGGTCGGGCACCATATACAGCTGTGCCTTTTGCCCCTTTGCCCCGGCCATCACCTGATCGATGATGCTCTGGGGATCTTCGCTGCGGGGATTATCACTGGTAATGACGCAAATATCCGCCAGTTCGGCACCCACCCGACCCATAATGGGACGTTTGGTGGCATCCCGGTCGCCGCCGGCACCAAAGAGGGCGATCATCCGGCCGGGTGTGCCCGGGCGCGTGGCGCGCAGGATCTTTTCCATACTGTCGGGCGTATGTGCGTAGTCGATGACCACGGTATAGTCGGTGTCGGTGGGCACTACTTCTGCCCGACCCAGCACGCCTTCTGCCTGCTGCAGACCCACGGCAATGTCCGTCAGATCCAGACCCAGACACAAAGCACAGCCGATGACCGTCAATGCATTATATACCGAAAAACGGCCGGGAATGCCCAATCGCACCCGTGCGATGTCGCTGCCGCATACGGCTTCGAACTGCACCCGATCGGGCTTCAGCAGTACATTTTTTCCGGTAAGAGTGGCTTCGTCAGCCACCACAGAATAGGTGAAGATGCCCTGACCGGCACGCTCCTGTGCCAGCCGATAGCCATAGACATCGTCGCGGTTGATGACGCCCACGCGGCAGCGGTCAAAGAGCATGGCTTTGGCCAGATAATACTGCTCCATATCCCCGTGGAAGTCCAGATGATCCTGCGTCAGGTTGGTAAAGGCAGCCACGTCAAAAGTGATGCCGTAAACACGATCCAGCACGAGGCTATGGGAGGAAACCTCCATCAGCACGTGGGAGCAGCCTGCCTGCACCATCTCATCCAGCAGCCGGAACAGGTCGCAGGATTCGGGGGTGGTGCGCTGGCCGGGGATATGTCTGTCACCGATCTGCACGCCGTTGGTGCCGATGAGACCGCATTTGTGGCCCACGGATTCCAGCACGGTCTTCAGCAGATGGGTGGTGGTGGTCTTTCCGTTGGTGCCGGTGACACCGATCATCCGCAGCTTTTTCTCCGGATGGTCATAGAAGTTGGCGCTGATCTGTGCCAGCACCCGGCGACTGTTTTCCACCAGTACATAAGGCACATCGGCCGCAGGGGCTTCTTCCGCTACGATCAGGCCTGCGCCGCGCTCCAGCGCGGCAGGGATGAACCGATGGCCGTCGGTGGCAAAGCCGCGCACCGCCACAAAGGCGCTGCCGGCAGACGCCTTCCGGGAGTCAAAGCAGACACCGGACACTTCCAGTTCCGGGTCGCAGCTCCACCGGAGGACGGGGATATTCTCAAACAGCTTGGAAACTTTCACGAAAACGCTCCTTTCTGTGGGAACGGGTAAAAACAGCGGTTATCCTGCCAACTGAGAGGGGTCGCTGAGTTCTACGTGGATGACAGAGCCATACGGTACCTGCTGGCCTGCCAGCTGCTCCTGCTTATAGACCACGGCGCCGCTGTCGTTGAACTGGGCACCGGTGGTGCGGATGTACAGACCCAGACGCTCCAGAGCGGCACGGGCGGCCTCGGGAGACTTCTTCGTCAGGTCGGGCACGGTAACCAGATTGCTCTGGGCAGGCGTACCCAAGTACAGGATGGCAGTGGAGCTGTTGCTGATCACCGAACCGGCTGCAGGCAACTGGGCGGTGACGGTGGTATCGCTGCCCACCACACGGTAGCTGATGC
>JAFYMZ010000063.1 GCA_017548175.1 Clostridia bacterium
ACAGCCAACTTCCTGAAGGAGAACGGCATCCGTACCAAGATCAGAAAGAAGATCAGCGAGGGCAACACCGAGATCCTCGACGCTCTGAAGCAGGGCCACATCACCTACGTCATCAACACCCAGTCCCACAACGGCGATCCCCACGACGGTATCCAGATCCGCCGCGGCGCTGTCGAGAACAATGTCACAATGTTCACATCTCTCGACACAGTCACCGTTCTGCTGGACGTTCTGGAAGAGATCACCGTTGGTGTCTCGACCATCGATATGTAATCTATAGTCCGCATCACCATCCGATTTTCAGGAGAACGACATGAACAAAGGTTACTACGAGATCCTTTCTAACACAAAGATCGCGCCGGATACCTATGAGATGGTGCTCAGGGGAGATACTTCTTCCCTGAGCAACCCCGGCCAGTTTATCAATATCGCCCTGGAGGGCCTCTACCTCCGCCGTCCCATCAGTGTCTGCCACTATGAGGAAGGCCAGCTGACCATCATCTATAAGGCGGTCGGCAAGGGCACAAAGCAGATGACCACCATGAAGGCCGGTCAGCAGCTGGACATCCTCTGCGGCCTGGGCAATGGTTTTGATACATCCAAGGCACAGGGCAAGAAGGCTGCCGTCATCGGCGGCGGCGATGGTGTCCCTCCCATGTATGATACAGCTCGCCGTCTGATCGCTGAAGGTGTTGAAGTCACCGCCATCCTGGGCTTTGCCACAAAGGATGTTGTCTTCTACATCGAGAAGTTCGAGGCGCTGGGTGCCAAGGTCATGGTCACCACCGACGACGGTACCATGGGTATCCACGGTTTCGTCACCGATGCTCTCAAGCAGACCGATTGTGACTATTTCTTCGCCTGCGGTCCTCAGCCTATGCTGAAGAGCCTGCATCGTACCGGCATCCCCGGTCAGCTGTCCTTTGAAGAGCGCATGGGCTGCGGCTTCGGCGCTTGCATGGGCTGCACATGCCATACTCTGGTCGGTACCAAGCGTATCTGCCAGGACGGCCCCGTATTCCCCACAGAGGAGGTGTCCTTCGAATAATGAACAGACTGGAGACCACACTGAGCGGTATCACCCTCAAGAACCCTGTCATTCCCGCCAGCGGCACCTTCGGCTTCGGCCAGGAGATGTCCCGCTTCTATGACCTCAACGTCCTGGGCGGTATCAGCCTCAAGGGCACCACAGGTGAGGAGCGCTTCGGCAATCCCACCCCCCGCATCGCCGAGTGCCGCGAAGGTCTCCTCAATGCCGTGGGTCTGCAGAACCCCGGCGTGGACGCCGTCATCGCCCATGAGCTGCCCAACCTGCGCAAGATCTACAACGGCGTGCTGCTGGCCAACATCTCCGGCTTCAGCGTGGAAGAGTACGTGATGGTAGCCGAGAAGTTTGATAAGGCTTCGGAGATCGACATTCTGGAGATCAACATCAGCTGCCCCAACGTCCGCCACGGCGGCATGGCCTTCGGTACCGATCCCGGCGCTGCAAAGGAAGTCACCGCTGCCGTCAAGGCCGTGACCCATAAGCCCGTTTACATGAAGCTCTCCCCCAACGTCACCGACATTGCCGCCATCGCCAAGGCTTGCGAGGCAGGCGGTGCCGACGGCATTACCCTCATCAACACCCTGCTGGGTATGGTGATCGACCCCCGCACCGGCCGCCCCATCGTGTCCACCAAGATGTCCGGTTTCTCCGGCCCCGCCATCAAGCCGGTGGCGCTGCGGATGGTCTATCAGGCGGCGCAGGCCGTCAACATCCCCATCATCGGCGTGGGCGGCATCTCCACCGCCGACGACGTGATCGAATTTATGTCTGCCGGCGCCAGCGCCGTGCAGGTGGGCGCGCAGAATCTGGTGGATCCCTTCGCCTGCCCCAAAATCATTGCCGAACTGCCCCGCAAGCTGGATGAATACGGCATTGCCAATCTCAAAGATATTATCGGAAGGAGTCTCACTCTATGAATCGTGATGTGATCATCGCCTGTGACTTTAAAGATAAGGCCGACACGCTGGCTTTTCTGGACCAGTTCCAGGCCGAAAAGCCCTTTGTGAAGATCGGTATGGAGCTGTTCTACGGCGAAGGACCCGACATCGTCCGCGCCATCAAGGACCGCGGCCACAAGATCTTCCTCGACCTGAAGCTGCACGACATCCCCAACACCGTGAAGAAGGCCATGCAGAATCTGGCCCGTCTGGGTGTTGACATGACCAACGTCCACGCCGCCGGCACCATCGACATGATGCGCGCCGCCCGTGAGGGTCTGGGTGACGACGCTCTGCTGATCGCCGTGACGCAGCTGACCTCCACCACGGAAGAGCGCATGCAGCGCGAGCTTCTCATCAACGCACCCATCACCGACACCGTGGCTCACTATGCCCGCAACGCCAAAGAGGCAGGTCTGGGCGGCGTGGTTTGCTCTCCTCTGGAGGCTGCGCTGGTGAAGGAGGCCTGCGGCCGCGACTTCATCACCGTCACCCCCGGCATCCGCTTCGCCGATGGCGATGTGGGTGACCAGAAGCGCATTATGACCCCCGCTCTGGCCCGCGAAACGGGTACCGAGTTTATCGTGGTGGGCCGTCCTATCACCCAGGCCGCCGATCCCGTGGCCGCTTACCGCCGCGTCTGCAAAGACTTTTTGGGCTGAGAGAAAGAGAGGAAAATGATATGGAAAAGAAAGTTGCCAAGCTTCTGATGGACATTCAGGCCGAGTTCCTGCGTCCCAACGATCCCTTCACCTGGGCCATCGGCATCAAGTCCCCCATCTACTGCGAAAACCGTCTGACCCTGTCCTATCC
>JAFYMZ010000012.1 GCA_017548175.1 Clostridia bacterium
AAACAGGATATACAGGCCCAGCAGCATCAGCACCCAGGGTACCAGTATGCTGCCGTACCGCTCTAAAAAGCCGGCCACGCCGGGCAGCGTGCTGAGGCGTCGGCCAAGGAAGCACCACAGGCCGGTCATAACGGCAAACACCGCCACCGCCGCGACCCGCTGGGATGCGGAATATCCGGCAAACAGCGGCAGCCAAACGCCGATATTATCGCCGCCGTTGGCCACCGTCAGCAGGGCAACGGAGAAGATCGACCCCTTCCCTGCTCCCACTTGATTTTCTTCGGCATCGGCATTGTTTCGGCGAAGCCAGCTGCGCAGGCCCAGCAAAAACGGCACAAGACCCAACCAGCGCAGATAGGCCGTCGGCAGCAGGCCAAGACCTACCGCGCCCAGCATACTGGCAGCGGTCAGGATACCGACACCCAAAAACTGACCTGTCGTAACATTGCGGGCATTGCGCACCGCAGAAAACAGCAGCATCAGAATAACGATATCGTCCAGATTGGTGGCCACAAACGAAAGCGCAGCCGTCAGGATACCCTCGGTCACGGGGCCACCTCCTTTATTTTATCGCATACGTTTTGCCTGCCGATATTCCCGCAGCAGCAGGACGGCGGCAAATACCAGCACACTTGCGCCGATCAGCATCGCGCAGTACATAAAGAATGCCTGCGGCAGCACCAGAATGATCTCATCGGTGCGCCAGTCGAAGATCCAGTTATCTTTTCCGGGGAAAAAGATGCTATGAAACACAACAAATGCGCGGTCAAAGTCCAGCGCCGCCAAGCCGCCGATCACCAGCGGCAGCACGATTGCCGCCAAACCGGCATAAAAGGCCGCAGAACGGCGACCCAAGCGGTACGCCTCGGTCTTGCCCATCCGGCGCAGCACCAGCAGCACCAACAGACACAAAGCAGAACCCAGCAGCACGGCGGCATTCAGGTCAAACAGCACTTTACAGTCGGCAAAGTGGGCGGCACCCTCTTCCGAATAGGCCATGACACCGGTGCCGAAGGGCTTTCCGGGCAGGGTCAGGTAATCCAGCACCTGATCGTAGGCTTCTTTGATCTCGCTTGCGGTAAAGCCACTGTACTCCGGCAGATCCAACGCGTCGATCTGCGCGTAATAAAAAGGCCGGCAGTAAATGGGCAGACCGATGGAGAAGGTCAGAATAAAGCAAAAGAGCGCCAACGCGAAAAGCAGCGACAGCGCGCGGTTCCGCAGAGAAGTTTTGCGCGAGTTTCCCATCGGGCACCTCAGTTCAGGTTGCCCGGGCCGAAACCGCAGGGCAGCAGCTGCGCCAACGTATAAGCGGCATAGTCCTCCCCTTCTGCACCCAGCAGAATGCGGAACTCCGGCTTGCAGAACTCTGCCATCACCTGACGGCATACGCCACAAGGGGCGGTGGTAGACAATGCACCGTCGCGGGGGCCGGCCACGATGGCAATGGCGGCAAACGCCGTTTTACCCTCGCTGACCGCCTTGAAAAAAGCGGTACGCTCGGCACAGTTGGTGGGCGAATAGGCGGCATTTTCAATGTTGCAGCCGGTATATACCGCACCGTCGTCGCACAGCAGCGCTGCGCCTACCATAAACCCGGAATACGGGGCATAGGCGCGTTCTCTGGCCTGCTTGGCCAGACGGATCAGTTCCAGATCGTGCATAAAAGGGCCTCCTTTAGACCAGCAGCATCATTACGGGGATGGTAACGATGCTGAGGATGGTGCTGCCCAGCATCAGGTCTGCGGCAGAGCGCTGACCCTTGCCGATCATTTCGGCAAAACTCAGCACCATACTGGCCACGGGGCAGCACAGCAGAATGTACATAGACACCTGCATCTCACGGGGCAGGGGCAGCAGAGCCATTACCAGCATACAGACACCGGGGATCAGCATCTGCTTCAGGAAGGTGACCAGATAGGTGTCCAGACCGGTAAAGACCTTCTTCAGGTCAGAGGTAGCCAGACGCATACCCATGATCAGCATGCACAAAGGCGTGCTGACGCGACCCATGGTGGCAATGGCATCGCCCAAGAAGGCAGGCAGTTCGTAATTGCTGATGAACAGGAACAGCGACAGGGGCAGCACCACGGTACAGGGATTCACAAGGATCTTCTTGGGGCTGATGTACTGCTTGTCCTCGCCGGAAATGATGTAAGAGCACACCGTCCAAGCCAGAATGTTCATTGCAAAAGAATACACGGCAGAGCAGGCTACGGCGGCAGGATACTCCGGCAGCAGGGCCTCCATCAAGGGCACGCCCATAAAGGCGCAGTTGGACAAAGTGACGGCGATGGAATAAATGCGGTAACGCACGTCTTCCTTGCCCTTTTTCCGCAGGATGGCATAGGCCACCATCAGCACGCCAAACTGAATGACGAAAGACAGGATGAAAAACAAGATCAGATCCTTGCCCAGCTGGGGGGTGAACTCCACGCGGCTGAAGGAATTGATGCTCAGACAGGGAGAGCAGATATACAGCAGCAGAACCGCAAAGGTCGGGATATGCTGCTCTTTGATCTTGCCGCACTTCACAAGGCCATAGCCGGGAACGGCATACAGCAGCATCATGGCAACGGCTGCAACGGTAATGGAAAGACTCATAAAAAATGCCTCCTTCTGCCTGTTTGGCAGATTTCTCACTAATATATTATTTTAGCACAGAAAATGCAGCATCGTCAATAAAAAGAAACCGCACCGCCAAACGGCGATGCGGTTTCGATCACAATACTTTTACAACGATAAAAATCACGATGGCCACATGCAGTACAAAGCAGGCAGGCACACCGATGGTGAACTTTTTATGCTTGGTCTTATGGCGGAATCGCTGCATACCAAACCAAAGGCCAAACTCACCGCCCAGCAGCGCCAGCGTCATCAGGGTCTTTTCCGGCACGCGCCAAGCCCCTTGCTTTGCCTTGCGCTTATCCCACCAGCAAAGAATGAACGCCCACAGGTTAACAAATACCAGCCATGCCAGCAGGGCATAGATCAGATATTCTTTCATTCGACGATCATGGGTGCGATGGCGGCGAAGGCCATCTCGGCAATCATACGGCAGGCATCCTTGCTATAGTGACGGCGCGGAGTCAGTTTTTCATTAAAGAAACGGGCAGGATCTGCCTGGAAGGGGGTGTAAGTATCCAGCACCATCACATTCTTCAGCATACACAGCTGGGCCAGCATGCTGTTCCAGCCGGGCAGGCGATCCTGACCCTCTTTGCCGGCATATTCCAGGTCGAACCAAGGCATCAGCAGGCTGAGGCCCACCACACCCTGCTTGGCAAACTGGTCAAATACCAATGCGGTGTTTTCCAGATATTCATCCAGATCGGCATCTTCCTTGTTGATATCATTGGTGCCAAAGCCGTAAATGCAGATGTTGGCACCCTTTTCGGTAACATTGGCAGGATACTGTGCCAGCGCGAAATCACTCATCATATCGGGATAGCCACAATGATGCACGGTGACATTGTCATAGCCACGGGCGCGGAACAGTTCCTGCAGCTGAACGGGGTAACTTTCCTGCGCAGGCCCGTCTTCCTGCGTGTCGCCGTAGAAATAACGGGTGTTGGAGTCGCCGTAGCAGCTGATGACCACGGGGTCTTTCTTGGAAAAGGTCTTCATTGAGATCGCTCCTTTTGAAACGCACCACTCCGCAAAGGCGGAGTGGTGCGAAACACGATTGGTTTATTTGTTCAGGTTGTCGTACAGACGGTCCAGTTCGGCCTGCAGGGCTGCGGGCAGACGGTCACCGATGGTGCCGTAGAATTCCTTGATGCCAGCGGCATCTTCCAGCCATGCTTCCTTGTCCACGGACAG
>JAFYMZ010000064.1 GCA_017548175.1 Clostridia bacterium
CGCCGCGCAGGGCCCCCTGTTCCGGATCGTGCCAGCAGGGCAGCTCAGTGACGGTAAAGGGGGAATGCCGCAGGTTCAGCAGCATCATCACCCGATCCACACCGCAGTGGTCCCGATGACCGTGGCTGCACAGCACCTCGTTGGCAGCCACCTGCAGGTCGGGCAGACCGGGCACGGTGCCGTCACCGTAGGGATCCAGCACCAGATGATAATCGTCGCAGGTCAGCGCATAGCAGGCGTGACCCAGCCAGCGAATGCTCAGGTTGTTCATGGGAAAACCTCCTTTGAAAAATGCCGCCCGGGCACAGGCGCGGGCGGCGTGGGGGTATTATTCGTCGATGGAGACAGTCTTCATGACGGGCTTGCGGCCGTACATGCCCTTTACGATGGCGTCCACCAGATCGATGCCTTCGGTGACCTTACCGAAAGCAGCGTAGTCGCCGTCCAGATGGGGGGCATCGTCAACCATAATGAAGAACTGGCTGCCGGCGGAGTTGGGGTCCATGCTGCGAGCCCAAGACAGCACGCCACGGGTGTGCTTCAGGTCGTTGCGGATGCCGTTGGAGGCAAACTCGCCGGTGATGTGCCAGCCGGGGCCGCCCATACCGGTGCCGGTGGGGTCGCCGCCCTGAATGACAAAGCCGGGAACGATGCGGTGGAAGGTCAGGCCGTCATAGAAGCCGTCCTTGGCCAGCTTGACGAAGTTTTCAACAGAAATGGGAGCGATGTCGGGATACAGCTCAAAGCGCAGGCTGCCGCCCTGCTCCATTTCCAGCGTGCCGGTGATGATCTTGCTCATGGGATGTTCCTCCTGTATAGCCCTTACGGGCGAAGTGGTATTTGGATGATGGTATTGTACCACAGTTTTGCCAAACGCGCAACGATTTGTGCCCATAACGGGGATTTTTGCATAGGATGGGGCAAAACATTACACGGGAGGTATCCTATGCAGCAATCCGTTGCCTTTTTTCTGGGGGCAAATACGCCCCGCGGCTTTGTTTCTTTGATCCCCGACCTGATGCGGGAACCCGATCTGCGCCTGTCTGCCCTGAAAGCCGGCCCCGGCTGCGGCAAATCCACCTTTCTCCGCAGCGTGGCACAGTGGGAAGAACCGGTGCGCACCGAACTGCTTTATTGCTCCGCCGATCCGGATTCCTTGGACGGCGTGCTGCTGCACGGCCGAGGCGTTGGCGTGCTGGACGGCACGGCGCCCCATCCCTATGACCCCGCCTTGCCCGGCGTGACCGGAGATTATATCGCAGCGCCGGCCTTTTTGGACCCTGCGGGGTTGGAAGCAAAGCAGGCAGCTCTGCAGGAGAAAAAATCTGCCGGCGCGGCTTGTTACGCGCAGGCATACCGCCTGCTGGAGGCGGCGGCCCTGGTGCGGCAGCGCGCGCAGGCGCTGGTGACACCGCTGCTGCCCCGATCCGTGCTGCTGCGCCGCGCCGCAGGCATTGCCGGTCGGGAACTGCCGCACAGTCTGGGGTCCGGCAAGCCCGGTCTGCTGCGCACGCGATTTTTGGACGGAATGACGGCCGACGGGCCGGTGTTTCTGGCAGACACCGTTACGGCAATGGCCGGAAAGATCTATCGGTTGGAGGATTGGTTCGGGCTTGCGACCTGTATGCTGGAACTGTGGCGCGACCGGGCGCTGGAACTGGGGTTGGAAGTATATGCCTGCCCCGACATTCACGCGCCGGCACGGCTGCTGCATCTCATCCTGCCGGAGCTGGGCGTGGCGTTCGTGACGGAAGACGGCACGCGGATGCCGGAAGCAGCGGTGTACCGCAGTGTTCGGGTGGATGCCTGCCTGCCGGCGCAGGAACTGGCAAAGCATCGGGGCAAACTGCGGCTGCTGCGCAAATTGGAAACCGCGCTGCTGGAAGACGCCGCGGCGGAACTGGGCACAGCGCGGACACTGCATCGGGAGATGGAGGCACTGTATCGTCCGCACTTGGATATCCCGGCGCTGCAGGCGATGCAGCAGAACTTTTTTGACAAAAATCACCCAGCCCGACACTGATACATATTCCTCCGTACCGCGCCCATACTAAAGGGCAAAAGAACGGAAACGGGGGAATGGAGTATGGGTGCAGGCGGCCGGGCGGCAGCCTTGCTCTTGAGTTTGTTGCTGCTTTGCGGCTGCAGTCGGGTGCAGGTGCCGGCGGAAGAATTGCAGGCGGCAGGCAGACCGGTGGACGGGGTGCCTGCCGAGCCGCAGCAGCCGGCGGTGCCCAAACCGCAGCAGCCGGAGTCCAAACCGGTGTTGGAAGAAAGCCTGTGCGCTTTGCTGCCCGACGGCGCGGATCACTGCGTTTTGTACGACTGCTGGGGGCAGCCGCTGGCCGTTTTGCCGCTGGATGCGACGATGGCCGGGGTGTATCGGGCGGATGCCATTTTGGGTGGATACCGCCTGTCCGACGGCAGTCCGGTCCTGCCCCAAACGGGGCGCGATGCCCTGTGGCTGCAGGATACAGCGGGGTTCACCGTATATGACACCGCGGCCGGGATGCTGCATCGGCTGGATGCGGCCGGAATGCTGCTCTTTACGGTGGCTGTGCCGCAGGACACGGCGCAGGTTTCTCTGCTGCCGCTGGGGCGCGGCTATGTGTGCAGCCTTTGGCGCGGCAGCGGTACGGCGGCGGAGCCTTGGGAAATGACCGCCCCTTGCGTGGTGCTGGACGATGCGGGACGGGTGACGCAAGACCTTTCGGCGTGGATCGCAGCGCCGGTGACGGGCGTTTTGGGCGAAGACGTACTGCTGTTGGCCGGCAAAACGGCAGGGCAGGCCGATGCATATGGGCGGGACGGCACCTGCTTGGGCGAGGGGCTGCTGCCGGTGCCGGACGAGAGCCAGCCGGAAATGCTGGGGGGCAGGGTGTGTCGCTTGGCGTGGAAGGAAGGCTGGCTGTATTCCGCCGATTTGCAGCCGCTGCAGGCCTGTGCCCGTCCGGAGGGCTTGGTGGCCTGCGGCGAGTATATCTCCGGCACGGTGGCGGACATTGACGGCATCGCCGGCAACGGGGAACTGCTGGTGTTTGATGGCGGCGCCGCTTTTTGGGGCGTTGAAGGAAACACGCTGGCCGTTCAGTGGCAGGGCATCAATTATCATTTCCCGGCAGGCAAGCGGCAATTCCAGCGGCTGCAGTTGTGCAGCAAGGAAATGGCGGTGGTGTGGGCGTGGGATGCCGACGGCAGCGGCAGTTTTCGCCTGCTGTACTTTGCCACCGGTATGGTGCTGGAATACGATTGCCCCGCTGATGTGCAGTGCTCGGCCCTGTTGGGACAAGGCTATGCCCTGCTGGCACAGGTGAACGAAGCGGGTGCTTGCCGCCTGCAGGTGGTGGATGCCGACGGCCGTCTGTGCTGCACCGATACCCGTCCGATGCTGCCCTGCGCCGCGGGTCCGTACCTGCTGTGCCGGGACGGGGGCGAAAGTATCATTGTCGGGGTGGATGGTACGCCGCTGTCCATCGGTCAAAACCGATAGATTGGCAGGTTTCGACAAAAAGCACTTGCAGAAAATCCTGCTTTTTCACAGGGAGAAGAATAGATATTTTTTCTTTGCCGTGGTATGATGTCCTATAGGTCTGATTCCGTTTGGAGGCAACAATGGAACGATTTATCTTTTTCCTTGAGATTTTGGGCACAATGGCCTTTGCCGTGTCCGGTGCGATGATCGGCATCCGCAAGAGCATGGACATCTTCGGTGTCATTATTTTGGGCATCACCACGGCAGTGGGCGGCGGTATGATCCGCGACATCGTGCTGGGCGTGCATCCGCCCCGAGTATTCAGCAGCCCCGTTTACGTGCTGGTAGCCAGTGCGGTGGCGGTACTGGTGTTCTTGCCCGCCTTGCGCCGCTGGATGGCGAAAAATCAGCTGCTGTTTGATCAGCTGCTGCACATTATGGACGCGCTGGGACTGGGCATCTTCACCGTGGTGGGTGTTCAGGTCGGTTTCCAGACCGGTCACGACATCGGCTTTTTCCTGCTGACCTTTCTGGGCACCATCACCGGCGTAGGCGGCGGTGTCATCCGTGATATGATGGCCGGTGACCGGCCCTACATTTTCGTCAAGCACGTGTACGCCTGTGCTTCGATCGCCGGCGCTGCGCTGTGCGCGCTGCTGTGGGAGCCTGCCGGCAGAATCCCCGCCATTGTGGTGGGTCTGGTCGTTGTGGTGACCGTGCGCCTGCTGGCGGCACACTTCCGCTGGAGCCTGCCTAAAGCGCGGGAATTTGAAGAAAAATAACGTACAAAACGTCTGCGCGCAGCGCGGGCGTTTTTCTTTTGCCTGTATTCCGCTTTTTTACTGTACAAGCACGGGCAAAGGGGGTATAATAGAACCAAAGTCACAAGTTTCTGCTTTCAGGGAGGTTATGCTATGACGAATGAAATGATGTTGAAACGGCTGGACGCTTGGTGGCGTGCATCCAACTATCTTTCCGCAGGTCAGCTGTACCTGCTGGACAACCCCCTGCTGCGGGAGCCGCTGCGCCCGGAGCACATCAAGAAAAAAATCGTGGGTCACTGGGGTACTGTGCCCGGTCAGAACTTTATCTATACCCACCTGAACCGCATCATCAACCAGTATGACCTGAATATGATCTATCTGTCCGGCCCCGGCCACGGCGGCAACGCAATGGTGGCACAGGATTGGCTGGACGGCTCTTACAGCGAGGTCTATCCCAACGTGTCGCAGGACGCGGCCGGTATGCAGCGCCTGTTCAAGCAGTTTTCGTTCCCCGGCGGCATCTCCAGCCACGTGGCACCCGAGACCCCCGGTTCCATCAACGAGGGCGGCGAACTGGGCTACAGCCTTGCCCACGCCTTTGGCGCCGTGTTGGATAACCCCGACCTGATCGCCGCTTGCGTGGTGGGCGACGGCGAGGCCGAGACCGGCCCGCTGGCTACTGCTTGGCATTCCAACAAGTTCCTCAATGCCAAGACCGACGGCTACGTGCTGCCCATCCTGCACCTGAACGGCTATAAGATCGCCAACCCCACTATCTTTGCCCGTATCACCAAAGACGAGGTGAAGAAGTTCTTCGAGGGCTGCGGCTGGAAGCCGTATTTCGTCGAGACCGACGGCGAAGATGTGATGGCCGCCCATGCGGCCATGGCCAAGGCGCTGGATGCCGCCGTCCGCGACATCCGCACCTATCAGCGCCGCGCCCGTCAGGAGGGTGACACCACCCGTCCCCGTTGGCCGATGCTGGTGGTCCGCACCCCCAAGGGCTGGACCGGCCCCAAGTGCGTAGACGGCAAGACCATCGAGGGCACCTTCCGTGCCCATCAGGTGCCCATCAGCATGGATAAGCCCGAGCATCTGGCGCTGCTGGAAGAATGGCTGCGTTCCTACGGCCACGAAGAACTTTTCGATGCCGACGGCCGCCCCAATGCCGAACTGCTGGCCATGGCCCCCAAGGGCAACCGCAGAATGGGTGCCAACCCCCACGCCAACGGCGGTCTGCTGCTGCGTGATCTGCGCCTGCCCGATTTCCGTGAGTACGGCATCGATGTGCCTGCGCCCGGCGGTGTGGAGGCACAGGATATGCTGGTGCTGGGCGGTTATGTGCGTGACGTGCTGGATCTGAACGAAAAGGCCGCCAACTTCCGCGTCTTTGGCCCCGACGAGACCATGTCCAACCGCCTGAGCAAGGTGTTTGAAGTAACCAACCGCAACTGGAACGCCGAAACGGTAGAGGGCGATGAGTTCCTGGCCACCGACGGCCGCATTATGGACGGTATGCTGTCCGAGCATCTGTGTCAGGGCTGGCTGGAGGGCTATCTGCTCACCGGCCGTCACGGCTTCTTCAACAGCTACGAGGCCTTTATCCGCATCGTAGACTCCATGTTCGCCCAGCACGCCAAGTGGCTGAAAGTCGTCTCCCAGCTACCTTGGCGTCACGATATTGCATCGCTGAACTATATCCTGTCCTCCAACGTATGGCAGCAGGATCACAACGGCTATACCCATCAGGATCCCGGTTTTCTGGATCACGTGGCCAATAAAAAGGCCGACGTGGTGCGGATGTATCTGCCCCCTGATGCAAACTGCCTGCTGAGCGTCTTTGATCATTGCATCAAGAGCCGCAATTACGTCAACGTGATGGTCACCTCCAAGCATCCCCGTCCCCAGTGGCTGACCATGGAACAGGCCGTCAAGCACTGCACCCAGGGCATCGGCATCTGGCAGTGGGCCAGCAATGATGAGGGGCAGGAGCCCGACGTAGTCATGGCTTGCTGCGGTGACACCCCCACGCTGGAAACGCTGGCCGCCGTCACCATCCTGCGGCAGTACCTGCCCGAACTGAAGATCCGCGTCATCAACGTGGTGGATCTGATGAAGCTGCAACCCGATCATATCCATCCTCACGGCCTCAGCGATCAGGATTACGACCTGCTGTTCACCAAGGATACCCCCATCATCTTCGCCTTCCACGGCTATCCCACGCTGATCCACGAACTGACCTACCTGCGCCGCAACCGCAATATCCACGTTCACGGCTATCTGGAAGAGGGCACCATCACCACGCCCTTTGATATGCGCGTGCAGAACCGGATCGACCGCTTCAATCTGGTGATGGACGTGGTCAAGCAGCTGCCGCAGCTGGGCAACCGCGGTGCCTTCCTGGTCCAGATGATGAAGGACAAACTGGTAGAGCACAAGCAGTATATCGCCGAGTACGGTCAGGATCTGCCCGAGATCCGCGACTGGAAATGGAGCAAATAACCCCCAAAACACCTGCCGCCCGGATGCACGCATCCGGGCGGTTTTGCTTGCACATCGCACCAAAACGCGCTATAATAAACCCAATCTATCCACAAGGCGGTTATGCTATGTTTAATTTTTTCGTTGAGCCCGATGCCCGTCAGGGCGATGCCTTTTCCATCACCGGCAGCGACTATAACCATATCTGCAACGTGCTGCGGATGCAGCCCGGTGCCACGTTTCTGGTAAGCTGCGGCGGTGAAAGCTGCCTGTGCCGTCTGGCCGAAATCGGCGCAGATGCCGTCACGGCCGAAATCGTGGAGGAACATTATCAGAATACCGAACTCCCCGTGGAGTTTTACCTGTTCCAAGGCCTGCCCAAGGGCGATAAGCTGGAACTCATCATCCAAAAGACGGTGGAATTGGGCGTCGCCGGTGTGATCCCGGTGGAAATGAGCCGCAGCGTGGTGAAAATCGAAGAAAAGAAAAAGCAGGCCAAGCAGACGCGCTGGCAGGCCATTGCCGAAAGCGCCGCCAAGCAGAGCAAGCGCAGCCTCATTCCCGAAGTCACCGTGCCCCTGTCCTACAAGCAGGCGGTGCAAAAGGCAGGCGAGATGGATCTCTTCCTGCTGCCTTATGAAGATGCCCGGGGTATGGTGGGCACCAAAGAGGCCTTGGCTGCCATCCGTCCCGGTATGCGCGTGGCCATTCTGGTGGGCCCCGAGGGCGGCTTCGACCCCAACGAGGTAGAGCTGGCCCGACAGGCCGGCGCTCGCACCGTGTCTTTGGGCAAGCGCATTCTGCGCGCCGAGACCGCTGCCGTCACCGCCGTTGCC
>JAFYMZ010000065.1 GCA_017548175.1 Clostridia bacterium
AAGATCATGTCAGTGCGGGCACGATAAACGGAAACGGTGCATTGACCTGCAGCGCCACCCGTGTGGGCGAAGATACCACCCTGAGCCAGATTATCCGGATGGTGGAACATGCTGCGGCCAGTAAGGCACCCATTGCCAAGACGGCAGATAAGGTGGCGGCGGTATTTGTGCCGGCGGTGCTGGCCATTGCGCTGGTGACCTGCGGCATTTGGCTGGCACTGGGACAGGAGTTTGGCTTTGCATTGGCACGCGCCATCAGCGTGCTGGTCATCAGCTGTCCCTGTGCCTTGGGTCTGGCCACACCGGTAGCGATTATGGTAGGCAGCGGACGGGGCGCCCGTGCCGGTGTGCTGTTTAAGACGGCAGCGGCGCTGGAGGCCACCGGTAACACGCAAATCGTCGTGCTGGATAAGACCGGCACGGTTACCGCGGGGCAGCCGCAGGTCACAGACCTGTGGGTGGCACCGTGCAGCAACGAAAAAGAATTGCTGGGTGTGGCGCACGCGCTGGAGGAAGACAGTGAGCATCCGTTGTCTGAGGCGGTGTTCCGGTATGCGGATAGCCGGGGTTATTGCGGTTTTCGTGCCCATGACTTTACTGCATTGCCCGGCAGCGGTGTCCGCGGAACGATTCAGGAGAAATCTGCATTGGGCGGAAATCAAGCGCTGATGGCGGAGCATCGGATCCTTACCGCTGCAGCAGCGGAACAAGGCCGTATTTTTGCGGAAGAAGGAAAGACACCGCTGTATTTTGCGTGGGATGGACGGCTGCTGGGCATTATTGCCGTGGCAGATGTGGTGAAACCGGATTCTGCCGCTGCGGTGCAGCAACTGAAGAAGATGGGCATTCAAGTGGTGATGCTGACCGGTGACAATGCCCGCACGGCAAAGGCCATTGCCGCGCAGGTGGGCATTGACCGCGTCATCGCAGATGTGAAGCCCGACGGAAAAGAAGCGGCGGTGCAAAGTTTGCAGGCGTACGGCAAGGTAGCCATGGTAGGTGACGGCATCAACGATGCGCCGGCGCTGACCCGGGCGGACATCGGTATTGCCATCGGTGCCGGTGCCGACGTGGCACTGGAGGCCGCCGAGGTGGTGCTGATGCGCTCTACCCTGATGGATGTGCCGGCGGCCATTCGTCTGTCCCGACAGGTGCTGCGGAACATTCGGGAGAACCTGTTTTGGGCATTTTTCTACAACTGCATCGGTATTCCGGTGGCGGCCGGCTTGTTCAGCGGCTTGGGCTTGACGCTCAGTCCCATGCTGGGTGCGGCGGCCATGAGCCTGTCCAGTTTTTGCGTGGTGAGCAACGCGCTGCGGCTGAATCTGTTTGATCCGGCCAATACGGCGCGGGATCAGCAGCGAAACGCAGTGGAACTGCCGCCCTTGACAGAGGAAAGCAACGAAGAAATTATTTTTGAATATACGGAGGAAACTGAAATGAAAAAGACCATTTATATCGACGGCATGATGTGCCCCCATTGCCAGGCTCACGTGGAAAAGGCTCTGGGTGCCCGTGAGGATGTGGCAGCGGTGGAAGTCAGCCTGCAGGAAAAGAAGGCTGTAGTCACCCTGAAGCAGGATGTCTCTGCCGAGGCACTGATGGCTACCGTCAAGGATGCCGGCTACACCCCCGTTCGCGTGGAGGAATAAGGAAAAAACGGAAAGAACCGCCCGGAAGGGCGGTTCTTTTGCTGTTGGTAGGCTCTTGACCTTTCTATGGGATTGCTTTATAATGGGAATATCATTGGTGAAATATGTGCCGTGGCATACCCGGCAGACAGGAGCAAACGATATGCGTTATTTTGAGACGGAAACTTACGCCGAGGCTTGCCAGCTGGCGGCAGATATGATCATGGAGCAGATCCAGGAAAAGCCCGAGTCTGTACTGGGCCTGGCTACCGGCTCTACCCCCATCGGCATTTATGACATCATCGCCAAGGCTGTGGCTGAGGGCGAACTGGATGTGAGCAAGCTCACCACCTTTAATCTGGATGAGTATGTCAACCTGCCCGTTACCGATCCCAACAGCTATCTGTATTTTATGAAGGAAAACCTGTTTGATCGCATTGGTCTGGGTGCAGATGCCTATAACATTCCCAACGGCAACGCTGCCGACATCGAGGAAGAATGCGCACGTTATGAGGCTGCCATCAAGGCTGCCGGCGGCATTGACCTGCAGCTGCTGGGTCTGGGTCTGAACGGTCACATCGCCTTCAACGAGCCCGGCACGCCGCTGGATGCCATCACCCATCAGGTGGAACTGACCGAGTCCACCCGCGTGGCAAACTCCCGTTTCTTTGCTTCTATGGATGAGGTTCCCACTCACGCTGTTACTATGGGTCTGAAGACCATTGCCGAAGCCCGCAGCATCGTGCTGATGGCTTGCGGCGCAGCCAAGCACGACATTCTGCAGGCTGCCATGAACGGCCCCATTACCGATGAGGTGCCTGCTTCCATCCTGCAGCAGCATCCCGACCTGACTGTTATCTTCAGCCGTAACAACTAATTGTTCGCAAGAAAAAAGCACCCCGATCTGATGATCGGGGTGCTTTTTGTGTTGTATGGGGTTATTTCTCGAATACGATCCGGCCGCCGACCATTGTCATTACGGGCAGGATCCCCGGAATGTCACGCTCGGGGCAGGTGAAGATGTCGGTGTCCAGTACCACCAAGTCGGCCAGATAGCCGGGCTTCAGGCGACCCTTTTCATCTTCGGTGAACTCGCACCAGGCACTGCCTGCGGTGTAAGCGTCGATGGCGTCATAGATGTCTACCTTTTCCTGGGGGTAGAAACCGCCTTCCGGCTGACCCTTCAGGTTCATACGGGTAACGGCGGAGTAAATGTTGGGGAAGGGGTTGCAGTTTTCCACCGGGGCATCGGTGCCGTAGCCGACCTTGCCGCCCAACTTGGGGAAGGTGGCAAAGGCATAGGAGGTGGAAGCCAGCTCTTTGCCGACACGGCTCTCCAGCACCTGCATATCATAGTCCAAGAAGATGGGCTGATAGAATGCGGCGATCTTGCTGTCTACCATGCGCTGCAGCATAGGCAGGTCGGTGATCTGGCAATGCACCACGCCGTGGCGCAGGGGATTTTCGCCCGGCAGATTGACGCTTTCGTAGGCATCCAGCGTACGGGAGATGGCATCGTCGCCGATGGCGTGGGTCACTACCTGCATACCGGCATCCTGTGCCATACGGCAGAACTGCAGCATCAGCGCATCATCGGTGCATTCCACGCCGTAGTTGCCCGGGTCGTCCCGGTACTCCTGTCGCATGGT
>JAFYMZ010000066.1 GCA_017548175.1 Clostridia bacterium
ATCAAGGAAACCGGCCTCAAGGATTTTGATATGATCGGCAGCTTGGGCAAGTATGCCTTCCGCGAGGAAAACGGCCTTGCCTATGAGCATACCCTGTATACCAGCGGCAGCGAACTGGCCAAGGGCCTTGCCGCCAAGAAGTGGGATCAGCCGCTGGCAGCAGCCCGCGACGCCTTCGTGCGTTTCCGCGCCCCCGGTGACGAAGTGACCGCCCAGGACGGCATCTGCACCAAGGTCACCGTGCCCTTCTCCGGCAGTTACGTCACCGAGTTCCAGTATGACAGCGCCACCCAGCGCTATGTCCGTTATTTCAAGGGCACGCTGCGCACCGACTATAAGACGGGCGAAGAGATCACCGTCAAAAACGTCTTTGTGCTGCTGACCGACCAGCGCCTGTATCCCGATGAATACCACGTCGAGGTAGACCTCATCGGCGGCGACGGCTACTATATCTCCAACGGCGTTTGTCAGGAGATCAAGTGGAGCAAGGGCGATGCCGAAGACGCACTGGTCATCACCGCAGCCGACGGCAGCGCGTTTACCGCCAACGCCGGCAACAGCTGGGTCTGTCTGGTGGATAAAGACCGCGATGTGACCCTGACCACGAAATAATCCTATAAAACAAGAAGATCCTCCGTATGGTTGCCATACGGAGGATCTTTTGTTGTTTGATTGGGGTTTAGCCCAGAATCTCGTGGATCTTGGGCATCCAGTTGCTGATCTCGATGTGCTGGGGACAGATGCCCTCGCAAGCCTTACAGCCAATGCACTGGTCGCCCACGTTGCCGGATTCGGCCAGCTCCTTGTAGTCGCGCTTGCCGCCGCTCTCTTCGCCGATGCCAAAGCGGTTCATGGCCTTAAAGATGCCGGGGATGGCGATCTGCTGGGGGCAGATGCTGCAGTAGTTACAGGCGGTGCAGGGGATGTTGAAGAACTTGCGGCGCTCTTCGTGTGCCTGCTTCATCATCTGGCGCTCTTCGTCGCTCAGCTTGCCGATGGCAGAAGCGTCTGCATAGCCCATATTCTCTTCCACCTGAGCCTGATAACCCATACCGCTCAGCAGCAGGCTGACCTCGGGACGATCCCACAGGAAGTCCAGAGCAGCCTGTACGGGGGTCTTGCCCATCTTGTCAAAGATGGCCTTGACGGGAGCGGGTACGTTCACCAGACTGCCGCCGCGCAGGGGCTCCATGATGACCACGGCCAGACCCTTGCTGGCAGCGTACTCCAGACCCTCGATGCCGGCCTGATATTCCACGTCCACATAGTTCAGCTGGATCTGGCAGAAATCCCAGTCGGCAGCGTCAACGATGCGCTTGAAGGCAGCCAGATCGTCGTGGAAGGAGAAGCCCATGTAACGGATCTTGCCGGCAGCCTTGGCAGCCTTCATCTTTTCGATGGTGTTGAACTTCAGGATCTTCTCGTCAAAGCGCTGGCCGTGCAGGGCGTGCAGCAGATAGAAGTCGATGTGGTCGGTCTGCAGCTTGGCCAGCTGCTCGTCCAGCAGGCGGTCAAAGTCGTCCTCGGACTCGTACAGCCAGACGGGAGACTTGGTGGCCAAAAAGACTTTCTCGCGGTAGCCGTCCTTCAGTGCCTCGCCGGTGATCAGCTCGCTGTTGCCGTCCAGATAGTTATAGGCGGTGTCCACATAGTTCAGGCCGTTGTCGATGGCCTGACGCAGCATGCGGATGGAAGTTTCCTTGTCGATCTGATCGGCGGTGCCGCGGTCAAAGCTGCCCTGGGTGCCGTCCTTCAGGGGCAGGCGCATCATACCAAAGCCCAAGGCGGAAACCTTCAGGCCGGTCTTACCAAAATCTCTGTATTGCATGGTGATTCCTCCGTTTTTTATTTATTTGAATCTTTATTTTCTTACGACGGTCTCGCACAGTTCTTTGCGCACCTCGTGGATGCGGGCGGGGCGGCAGTTCTCTGCCGGATAGCCCAGCGGCATCAGCGCCAGCACTTCTTCCTCGGCAGGAATGTCAAAGCGTGCCTGCACGGCGGCGGTGTCAAACCAACCCACCCAAGTGGTGCCCAGACCCAGATCGGCGGCCTCCAGCATCATGTGCGTCAGCACGATGCTGCAGTCGGTCTCCAGCGAACTGCGGTCGTTAAAGGGGTTCACCCAGCCGGCGCTGCGGTTGCCGCACAGAACCAGTACCACGGGCGCGTCAAAGGCCATGGTGGTGATCTCACGGATGGCGGCGATGGCCTCGGGGCTTTCCAGTACGTAGATCTTCTGGGGCTGCATATTCTTGGCGGTGGGGGCAACTCTGCCGGCCTCCAAAATCATCTGCAGCTTCTCCTCCTCTACCGGACGGGGGTCAAACTTCCGCACGGAATAACGGGCCTTGGCCAGTTCTAAAAAATCCATAAGGCAAACTCCTTTTCGGAACAGAATTTCTCTTATTATAGCACACTTGCCGGGGGCAAGCAACCGAAAAAGGAGGCAAAACCGGCACAAAAAATGCCCGAACCGTCATCGGTTCGGGCATTTTTCTCATCAGAATATGCGAAATCGTCACCGGATTTTCTGTGGCTTCAGGCAGAGATCAAACCACGCCGTGCCACAGGCAGTCGTCGGACAGGATGCGGGTCAGGTTGCCCACCATCTCGGCGATCATGGCCTCGCCCTTTTCCTTGGTGGCCAGATAAGAGTTGCCCATAACGCCGTTTTCGGTGTGGGACTCCATGGTGTGGAAGGTGCTGATCAGGCCGGCTTCCTCCAGGGGCGTGACGCTGCCGGGGTTGCCCTTGGTCTCTTTATAGATGGGGTCCACCAGACTTTCGTCCACGGCCAGCATCAGAGAGGTCTCGCTCTCGCAGGCGTGGATGATGCCCTTCTGGCTCTCCAGGAACTTGCTCTCGTCGGTGCCGCTCCAATAACCCAGGAAATACACGGGGAAGCCCAGCTCGCGGTTGATGCTGACCAGTGCAGCCTGCGAGGGATGGGAGTTGCCGCCGTGGCCGTTCACCAGCACGATGCGGCGGAAGCCGTGGCGTGCGATGGCGCGGCAGATCTCCTGCAACTGGTTCATATAGGTCTGGGGCTCCAGACTGATGCTGCCGGCGAAGTTCATATGATGCATGGAGTTGGCAGGCGCGATGGTGGGTGCCACCAGACAGGGCTTGCCCATCTCGTTCAGCTTCTTGGCGGCTTCTTCTGCAAAGAAGGTGGCCAGAATGGCATCGGTGCCTACGGGCAGATGGGGGCCGTGCTGCTCGGTGGAGCCCAGGGGGATGAGAACGATGGCCTCCTGTGCCGCCATGGCGCGGATGGCAGGGGAGCTGAGGTTGTCCCAGCGGTAAGACTTTTTCATGGGAAAAACTCCTTTCAGAGATAAAAATCACAGTTCTTTTGTCATTATACTCCCCTTACGGCAGAAAGAAAAGAGATTTCTGCGAAAAACACCGCTTTGACTTGGGGCGATTTTCTTGCTATGATAAAGAAAACCGTACGGGAGGGAACCTGCATGGAATGGTGGGAGTTTTTTGAAAATTATCCCCGCTGGACAGCCGCCACCGTCCGCACGAAGATCACCCGGCTGCAAAGCATGGGCACGGGCGAAGAAGTGGTCATCGCGGTGCGGCATCTGGCGGATAACCGCTGCAAGGCGCAGCTGATCCGCGCCGCCTTGGATTGGGGCGTC
>JAFYMZ010000067.1 GCA_017548175.1 Clostridia bacterium
ACCGACGATATCCGTATCCGCGGTGCTCTGCCCACCATCCAGTACCTGCTGGATAGCGGCGCCGCCGTGATCCTGTGCTCTCATATGGGCCGTCCCAAGGGTCAGGTGAACCCCAAGTACTCTCTGAAGCCCGTTGCCGTTCGTCTGAGCGAGCTGCTGGGTCAGGAAGTCAAGCTGGCCGATGACGTCATCGGTGACAGCGCCAAGGCGCTGGCCGCTGCCCTGCAGCCCGGTCAGGCTATGCTGCTGGAGAACGTCCGCTACCACAAAGAAGAAGAAGCCAACGATCCCGCTTTTGCCAAGGCACTGGCTGAGCTGGCTGACATCTTCGTCAACGATGCATTCGGTACCGCACACCGTGCCCACGCCTCTACCGCCGGCATCGCAGATTATCTGCCCGCCGTTTGCGGCTTCCTGATGGAGCGCGAGATCTCTGTTATGGGCAAAGCTCTGGAAGATCCCCAGCGTCCCTTCGTGGCCATTCTGGGCGGCGCAAAGATCGCCGATAAGCTGAAGCTCATCGACAACCTGCTGGGCAAGTGCGACAGCGTGCTCATCGTAGGCGGTATGTCCTATACCTTTGCCAAGGCACAGGGCGGCAACATCGGCAACAGCCTGTGCGACAACGAAAAGCTGGAGCTGGTGGGCGCACTGCCTGCCAAGGCCGAAAAGCTGGGCACCCGTCTGATGCTGCCCATCGACAACGTGGCCGGCGATGCATTCTCCAACGACTGCAACACCGTCACCGTCAAGGCCGGCCAGATCCCCGAGGGCTACGAGGGTATGGACATCGGTCCTGCCACCGTTGCCGCTTACAGTGAGATCATCAAGACTGCCAAGACCGTCATCTGGAACGGTCCTGCCGGTGTCTTTGAGATGCCCACCTTTGCCGAAGGCACCAAGGGCATTGCCAAGGCCGTGGCTGAATGCGACGGCACCAGCATCATCGGCGGCGGCGACAGTGCCGCAGCCATCGAGCAGCTGGGCTTCGCCGATCAGGTAAGCCACATTTCCACCGGCGGCGGCGCTTCTCTGGAGTTCCTGGAGGGCCGCGAACTGCCCGGCATCGCTTGCCTGCTGGACGCTTGATTTCCCCCAAGAAAGAGGAGTTTTATGAACCTGCGTTACCGTAAGACCATCATTGCCGGCAACTGGAAGATGCACAAGACCCCCGATGAGGCACGGGATTTCATCACCGAGCTGCGCCCTCTGGCCACCCAGGCCAAGTGGTGCGAGGTGGTGCTGTGCGTACCCTTCATCGACATCCCCGCTGCCGTTAAGGCCGCCAAGGGCAGCCGCATCGCCATTGCCGCGCAGAACTGCCATTATGCCGAAGACGGCGCCTTCACCGGCGAGATCTCTTGCCAGATGCTGGCTGCCTGCGGCGTAAAATATGTGCTCATCGGCCATTCCGAGCGCCGCGAGTACTACAACGAGACCGATTCCGCCATCAATAAAAAGATCCACGCCGCACTGGCCTGCGGCCTGTCCCCCATTCTGTGCGTGGGCGAAAGCGAAATGATGCGCGACTGCAACGTGACCATGGAGCACATCCGCCTGCAGGTCAAGACCGCGCTGCAGGGTGTCACCGCCCAGCAGATGAAGCACGTCACCATCGCCTACGAGCCCATCTGGGCCATCGGCACCGGCAAGACCGCTGCCAGCGCACAGGCCGGTGAAGTGGGTTCTGCCATCCGTGACTGCCTGCGTCAGTTGTACGGTGCCCGCGTGGCCCGCAGCGTATCCCTGCTGTACGGCGGCAGTATGCGCCCCGGCAATGCAGCCGAACTGCTGGCACACCCCGACGTGGACGGCGGCCTGATCGGCGGCGCTTCCCTGCACGTCTTTGATTTCTCCGCCATCATCGAAGCGGCTATGCCTACCGCAGTGGCCGCGCCCGTTACCGAGGAGGCCAAATGAAACAGCCTCTGGTTCTGATGATCCTGGACGGCTGGGGCAAAGCCCCGGCCTGTCCGTGCAACGCCATTACTGTGGCCAACACCCCCAATCTGGATGCCGCCTTTGCCCGTTATCCCAGCGCGGAACTGGCCTGCTCCGGCATGGCCGTCGGTCTGCCGCAGGGGCAGATGGGCAACAGTGAGGTGGGTCATACCAATCTGGGTGCCGGTCGCGTGGTGTACCAAGAACTGACCCGCATCACCAAGTCCATCGATGACGGCAATTTCTTTTCCAACGAAGTCCTGCTGGAGGCCATCCACAATGCCAAGACCACCGGCGGCACCGTGCATCTGATGGGTCTGCTGTCCGACGGCGGTGTGCACAGCCACATCGAGCATCTGTTTGCCCTGCTGCGTCTGTGCAGCGGTCATCACGTGCCGGTGCGCGTGCACTGCTTCCTGGACGGCCGTGATACGCCCCCTGCCAGCGGTGCCGGTTACCTGCGCCAGCTGGAGGAATATCTGGCCACCCTGCCCGGCGACATCGCCATCGGCACCGTCTGCGGCCGCTTTTATGCCATGGACCGCGACAGCCGTTGGGAGCGCTTGGAGCTGGCCTATCGCGCACTGGTGTGCGACGACCCCGTCACCCGCAGCAAGCTTCCCTCTCACGCCGTGGAAAACAGCTATGAGAGCGGCGTCACCGACGAGTTCGTGCGCCCCATCAACTGCGCACCCAACTGCCGCATTGAGCATTGCGACAGCGTGATCTTCTACAACTTCCGTCCCGACCGCGCACGCGAGCTGACCCGTGCCCTGTGCGACGATGCCTTTGATGGCTTTGCCCGTCCCGGCGGTGCCGTCAAGCC
>JAFYMZ010000013.1 GCA_017548175.1 Clostridia bacterium
ATACTGACGGACGACCATCAGGGTAGCGGCGGGTGCGGTAGCGGTAGCGATGGCGCCCAGGGTCAGAACCACGGGCAGGGGCAGCTTTTCGGGGCCGAGGATCAGATGCAGACCGTACAGTGCACCGTCAACCAGCAGTGCGGTGACCAGTGCCTGACCGATACCGACGATGGTAGCCTGCTTGCCGATCTGCTTCAGCTCGTGCAGACGGAACTCGTTACCGATGGAGAATGCAATGAAGCCCAGTGCCACGTCAGCCAGCAGGCTCAGGTTGTGCACGGCCTCCATAGAAGCAAAGCCAAGACCTTCGATGCCCAGCAGACCCAGACAGTAGGGTCCCAGCAAAATGCCGGTGATCAGATAAGCGGTGACGTCGGGGAGGGACAGGGGCTTCAGGATACGGGTCATACCCAGACCCAGAATCAAAGCCAGTGCCAGAGATAAGAGGATTGCCATGGGGAAAAGACCTTCTTTCTTACTTACGGTTTTCTTTCTTAATATATTGCAAGTCCGGCCTTTGGTCGGGCAATTGTTTTATGCGTGGGAAAAGCGCCGGAAGACGGCGCTTTTCGTTTTGTTCGGTTGTGGGTTATCGGCCTCTGCGACCGCGGTTTCCGCCACGGTTTCCGCCGCGGTTTCCACTGTAGTTCTGACCGCCGCGGTTTCCGCCGCGCTGGCCGCCACGGCTGTTTCCGCCCTTGCCACCTTTACCCTGACCCAATTTGGGGGTAACGGCGCGCAGAACCACCACGAAGTCATTGACAGTGGCATCCTGCATGGTACGCATCACGTGTCGCGCCACATCGGGTGCGAACTCAATGTGCGATTCCTCGGGCTTGATGGTGATGGCGCCGATCTCTTCCTTTTTGATGCGTGCATACTTCAAAATGGAATTGATGATCTGACGCTCGGTAATATCGTGGTTTGCGCCCACATCGATGGCGATGACGGCATTGTCATCAGGTGCACCGGTGCGTTTGCTGCCGGCAGGCTTGGGGATGGTAGAGTGGCGGCTGCGCTCACTCTTGGAACTGTTCCGTGCGAAGAACTTGTCCTCTTCGGTAGCTTCCAGACCCTGCAGATAGTAGGGCTTCAGCTGCACGCCGGTCAGATCGGTGATGTCGCACAGGTCAAACAGCTCGCCGCTGCCTGCAATCAGGGTGAATGCCACGCCCTGCTTACCGGCACGGCCGGTACGGCCGATACGGTGGACGTAGTATTCTGCATCCTGGGGGATGTCATAGTTGATGATAATGTCCACACCGGAGGCATCAATGCCGCGGGCGGCCACGTCGGTGGCGATCAGCAGATTCAGGCTGCCGTCCTTGAACTTCTTCATCACTTCAGTACGGGCGCCCTGACGCATATCGCCGTGCAGACCCTGTACGGCCAGACCCTGCTCGGTGAGGGACTCTGCCAGAACGTCTACCATGCGCTTGGTGTTGCAGAAGATCAGGCCGCGCTGTGCACCCTGCTGCTCAAACAGCAACTTGATGCTGTGTGCCTTCTTGCTCTTGGGCACTTCGCAGTAATACTGATCGATCAGTTCAAAGGCAGCGGTTTCGTCGCCCTTGATATACTCGGGATTCTTCAGGAATCGCTGGGTGATCTTGACGATGGGTTCGGGCATCGTGGCAGAGAACAGCAGGGTCTGCTTTTCGTCGGGGGTGTTCCACAGAATCTGCTTGATGTCATCCAAAAAGCCCATGTCCAACATCTCATCTGCTTCATCCAGCACCACCATGCGCAGCGCGTGCAGTTTCAAAGTGCGGCGGCGCAGATGGTCGATGACGCGGCCGGGGGTGCCGACGACAACGCTGGCACGCTTCAGCGCGCGGATCTGGGTGTCGATGTTCTGGCCGCCGTATACGGCAACCACACGCAGACCTTCTTTATATTTCGAGAACTTTCGCATCTCTTCACTGACCTGCATGGCCAGTTCGCGGGTGGGGCACAGGACCAGCACCTCGGGATCACATTCTTCATTGCCCTGCACCATTTCCACGGCGGGAATGCCGAAGGCAGCGGTCTTGCCGGTGCCGGTGCTGGACTGACCGATGGCATCCTTGCCGGACAGGATCACGGGGATACCCTTGGCCTGGATGGGGGTCATTTGCGTATAGCCTGCGTCGTCAATGGCCCGCAGGACCTCGGTAGACAGGTTCAAGCTGTGAAAGGACAACTCTTCCATGAAACACGCTCGCTTCCAATTAGATTTATAACAGACGAATTATACTACAACATTTTTCCTTTTGCAATGGCAATCCTGCCAATTTTGTGATATAATAGGAGTAAACTTCCCGTAAAATGCCGAAAAATCCCAGTTTCTCTCCCTGCGAGAGACGTTTTCATACACCCTAAGAAAGAGGTGACCCCTTATGCTGACCATTCTTACCGGACTGCCGGGCAGCGGCAAGACCCACGCGCTGCTGGAAGCGATCCGCCTTCGTGCGGCATCCGGCCAAAAGAGCATCCTGCTGGTGCCGGAAAGCGTGTCCCACCAGTTCGAGCGCCGTTTGCTGGCACATTGCGGCAACCCTGCCGGCCGTTTTGCCACGGTAAGCACCTTCTCCAAACTCACCGAAGATCTGCTGGAAGAAGCAGGTCTTTCTCCCGATGCGCTGGATGCCGGCGGCCGAATGCTGACCATGTACCGCGCGCTGGAAGAAAGCGCGTCTGCGTTGACTTATTATAAAAATGCCCATCGCCCGCAGTTGCTGGGTCGTTTGCTGGACACCGTGCAGGAACTGAAGACCAGTGCCATCGACCCGGCGCAATTGCTGGAAGTGGCAGGGGAAACCCCCGGTAAACTGCGGGATCTGGCCATTCTTTATGCTGCTTATTACGGCCTGTGCCAACAGGGCGGTATGGATCCTGCCGACCGCATCAAACTGGCGGCGCAGCAGGTGGCCGGCAGCCGTATGCTGCAGGATACCGTTCTGTTTCTGGATGATTTCGACGGATTTTCCGGCAATAAGTATCCCTTGCTGCAGGAACTCCTGCGCCACAGTGACGGAATGACGGTCTCGCTGCTGTTGGGCAGTGATCCGCAACTGTACAAGGAGCAGTACCGCACCCGGGATAAATTGCAGCGCATGGCGCAGGAGACCGGAAAGCCGGTACAACTGCAGGCCTGCGCAATGCCCGATGCCGCCCGCCGTCCCTTTGGCGCGCTGGCGGACAAACTCTATCGCTACGATGCGCAGCCTGCACCGCAGCAAGGCCTTTCCCTTTACACCGCAAAGGATCCCGCGGAAGAATGCGAATTGGTGGCGGCGCTGATCCGGCAGCAGGCACTGGAAAAGGGACTGCGTCTGCATCAGATGGCCGTGGTGTGCGGTGACCTGACGGAATACAGCGAGCGGCTGAAAACCGCCTTTGCCCGGTATGAAATTCCGCTGTTTTTGGGTGAAAAACACGATGTGCTGCAGACCCCTGCGGTAATGGCGGCTTTGGGTGCCTTGCAGGCCATTGAGGACGGTCTGCGTCCCGAAAGCCTGTTTGACTGGCTGCGCAGCGGCCTCTGTATTTCGCACCGCGCCGCTTTGGATCGGTTGGAAAACTATGCGCTTTTGTGGAATATCCGCGGTGAGCAATGGCTGCGCCCCTTTACCAAACCCACCTGCGGTTTTGATCGACCGGAGGAAGATGAAGCATCGCGTCTGGCAGAACTGGAAGCCACCCGTCAAAGCATTGCAGCACTGATCCTTCCCTTGCGGAATGACTTGCAGCAGGCGCAGACCGGTGCGGATTATGCCGCCGCGCTGGAAACCCACCTGCAGCAGATGGACTTTTCCACCCGTCTGGAAGAAAAAATGGCACGCTTGGCCGCAGAAGGCCGCGAGCAGTTGGCCAACGAATACGGTCAGCTGTATCGCATCCTGACGGAAAGTCTCCGTCAGTTTGCTGCTGCGCTGGGCGACCGCCCGATGACCCGTGCCGAGTTTTTGCCGCTGCTGCGGCTGCTGCTGAGCCAGTATCAGGTGTCGTCCATTCCGGCATCGCTGGACAGCGTTTCTGCCTTGACCTTCGAACGTATGAGTCCCCACGGCCTGCGTCACCTGTTTTTGGTGGGCGGCAGAGAGGGCCTTTTGCCGCCGGGTACACCCAGCGGCGGTCTGCTTACCGAGCAGGAACGTCTGGAACTGGAACTGCACGGCATTGAATTGACCCAAAGCCAGGAGTTCCGCGCATTTCAGCAGCAGAGCTTCCTGTGCCGTGCCCTTGCCGCACCGGAAGCAGCGCTGACCATGACCCGATCCCGATTGGATGCCGATGGCGGCGAATGCCGTGCCAGCCACGTGTGGAAGCGCATCCAAAGCCTCGGCCTGTGCGCTGAACAGGATGCCGGCAGCGTGCTTTCCCGTCTGCGGTTCACCGCGCAGACACCGGCCTTTGAACTGGCTTGTTCTGCGGCGGAATCGCCTTGCGGCGCCAGTGCCGCTGCACTGGAATTCTTTGAGAAAACAGAAAAGGCAAACACCTTTACATCTTTGAGAAATTATGCTGTTGCACCTCGCGGACCCATCCGCGACGGTACTGTGCGCGACGCCCTTTACGGCAAGGTTCTCCGTATGACGGCCTCGCGGTTGGAGCGCGTCAGCAGCTGCCATTTCTCCTACTTTATGGAGTACGGTCTCCGTGCAAAACCCCGGCAGGAGGCCAAGTTCGGCGCGCCGCAGGTGGGCTCGTTTGTCCACGATGTGCTGGAACACGCCATTCGAGACCTGTGCCGCGATCCGGAACAAAAACCGGAAGCGCTGGTGGCCAATCACGTGAACCGCTATCTGCGGGAAGCTTTGCAGGGCAGGGAAGACAGTGCCCGTTTCCGCGCTACTTATGACCGTATCGGGCGCAATATTCTGGAGATCCTGCGCAATGTGTGGGACGAGATCTGCTCCGGTGACTTTAAGCCTGCTTGCTTTGAATTGGACTTCAGCCGCGGCGGCGACCTGCCACCGCTGGAACTGCAGACCGGCGGTGTGACCTTGCGTTTGGGCGGCAAAATCGACCGTGTAGATGCCTTCCTCCGGGATGATACGCTGTATCTGAAAGTGGTGGATTATAAAACCGGTGTCAAAGAGTTCCATCTCTCCGACCTGTTGTACGGCTTGAATCTGCAGATGTTCCTGTACCTGCTGATGCTGCAGCACAGTGACCCGGCACAGGTGCGCCGGGTGCTGAACTTGCCCGAGGACGTGCAGTTCGACCGCATCGTTCCCGCAGCGGCTCTGTATATTCCCACCAAGGCCCCCTTTGTGTCCGGTGCCCGCGGCGATACCGCTGCGGAATTGCAGAAAAAACTGGATAAGGAACTGCGCCGCAAGGGGATCCTTCGCAGCGACGATGCCATTCCCGAGGCGTTGGAACACGCCGTCGGCGGTGAATACCGCTTCCTTCCGGTGCACGTCAATAAAAACGGCCAGTTTGATGCCAAATCTGCCGTAGCCAATGCTGCCCAGATGGGCCGCTTGCTGCGCCGCACGGAAGCCGTGCTGCAAGAGATCGGCACCAGCCTTGCCGGCGGTGATGTAGAGGCCACACCCTATCGCAAGGGCTTTGATTTTACGGCTTGCCAGTGGTGTGATTACCGCGCTGCCTGTCATTTTGACACGACGATGAAAAAAGATACCTATCGGGTGAATCCTACCTTGGACAATGCCGAAGTGCATGACAAGCTGGAAGCCGATGAATTGCAGCAGGAGGGAGGCGAAGCAAATGGCTGAAAAGCAAGAAATCAAGTTGACAGAGCAACAACAGCAAGCCATTTCCTGCCGGAATAAGCAGCTGATCGTCTCTGCCGCTGCCGGCAGCGGAAAGACCGCCGTGCTGGCCAAGCGCGTGCTGGATCTGATTTGCGACGCGCATAACCCCTGTAATGTGGACCGGCTTCTCATTATGACCTTTACCAAGGCTGCCGCCGCGGAAATGCGCGGCCGTATCGCCGATGAATTGGGCGAACTTCTGTCCCGCCAGCCGGGTGACCGAAATCTGCGCCGCCAGCTGGCATTGCTGCCGCAGGCGCGCATCCAGACGGTGCACAGTTTTTGCCAGAGTCTGCTGCGCCAACACTTCCATCTGTGTAATGTCTCGCCCGACTTCCGGCAGGGCGATGAGATCGAGTTCACTCGCCTGAAGCAGCTGGCCATGGAGCAGCTGCTGGAAGAAGCTTATGCCGCAGCCGACCCGGATTTTATGGCATTGGCCGATCTGCTGTCGGACCAGCGCAGCGACCGGCCGCTGGAAAATACCGTTTTGGAGATCTATGAAAAACTCCGCAGCCATCCTGCGCCTGCACATTGGCTGGAACTGATCCCCGTGCAGTTGTCCGGCGACCCGGAAACGGCGGCGTGGCACCGCCTGCTGCGGGAGGATGCTGCGGCACGGGTGCTGGAAACGCGTGCGCTGTTGGCCGAAGGCCTTGTGCAAATGGAGTTTGACGAAAAATTGCTGGCCGCATACGGCCCGTCTTTCTCTGCAGTGTTTGAAACCTGTACCACATTCCTGCAAGCACTGGAACAGAGTTGGGATGCCGCAGCGCTCGTGATGCAGCAGCTTAGTCTGCCGGGCCTCAGCTCCAAGCGCAGCGACGATAAAGAACTGCGGGAAGAAATGAAAGCCCTCTACAATCGCTGCAAAAAGTCTCTGCAAGACCTGCAGAACGGCAGCTTTGCCATGACGATGGAGCAGATCCGGGCGGAATGTGCCCAGCAGGCACCGATGGTGGCGGCTCTGTGCCGCTTGGTGCAGCGATTTACCGAACTTTACGATGCCGAAAAGCAGCAGCGCAATCTGCTGGATTTCAGCGATCTGGAACATAAAGCCCTGGCGCTGCTGACGGAACCCGACGGCAGCCCCAGTCCGGTGGCGATGGAACTGCGCCGGGAACTGGCCGAAGTGCTGGTGGACGAGTATCAGGATACCAACGAGATCCAAGAGCGCATCTTTGCCGCGCTGATGCCCGAAACCGGCAGCGCCTTTTTCGTGGGTGACGTGAAACAAAGCATTTATCGCTTCCGCTTGGCGGATCCCAGCATTTTCCGCTCCCGCTATCAGGAAAGCGGCCCTTACGGCAGCGATGATCCCCGTTGGCGTATGGAACTGAACCGCAACTTCCGTTCGCGCCCCGAAGTGCTGCATTTGTGCAATTTTATCTTCTCTCGGGTGATGAGCAGCCGGTTTGGCGACGTGGATTATGACGAGGGTCAGCGTTTGGTGCCCGGCAAGCCGGCAGAAGGCTGTGTCGAGTCCGAATTGCTGCTGCTCACCGGCAAGGACAGCGAGGAGCGGATGGGTGAAAGCGAAGCCCGTTTGGTGGCTGCGCGCATCCGGCAACTGCTGGAGCAGCCCCGTCCCGACGGCAGCCTGTACCGCCCCGAAGACTTTGCTATTTTGTTCAGTTCTTACCGCAGCCGCGCACCCATTTACGAAAGTGCCTTGCGTAAACTGGGCATCCCGTGCAGCGGTGCCGAGCGTGACGGATTCTTTGACAGCATCGAGATCTCCGTGCTGCTTTCTCTGCTGCGCATCATCGATAACCGCCGGCAGGATATCCCCTTGATTTCCGTACTGCGCTCGCCGCTGTATTTCTTCTCCGCCGATGCGCTGGGCCGCATTCGTTTGGCGGCGCCCGGCGGCAGTATCTGTGACGGTCTGGAAGCCTTGGCTGCAACCGATGAAGCCTGCGCCAATGTGCTGGCCGATCTGGATGCTTTGTGTGTTCTGGCGGAAGACAGCACGGTAGCACAACTGATCCAGGAGATCTACCGTCGCACCGGCGCCCCCGGCCTGTTTGCCGCACTGGACAGCGGTGCCCGCCGCCGGGAAAATCTGCATCAGTTTTATCAGCTGGCATTGGGGTTTGAATCGGGCGGCGCCCGCGGCCTGCATGCCTTCCTTCGCTACATCGACGGCAAAATTGCCGCAGAAGAATCGCCTGCCGCGGCAGAGACCGCCGGCGGCGTGCAGCTGATGAGCATTCATCGGTCCAAAGGTTTGGAGTTTCCCGTGGTGTTCCTGCCCGATTTGAACAAGCGGTTCAATGTGGATGACCTGAAGAAGCCGGCCCTGTTCCATCAGCATGTGGGCATCGGCCTGCCTTATCGGGATGCTGCACTGCGTGTGCGCTATAAGACGCTGCTGCAGCAGGTCATTGCCCAAAAGGAACAACAGGAACTGCGGGCCGAGGAACTGCGTAAACTGTATGTGGCAATGACCCGCGCCAAGGAAAAACTGGTGATGGTCATCGCGCGGCCCAAGGCAGAAGCGCATCTGAATGATTTGGCCATCGATGCCCGTGACGGAATCCTCAGTCCCCAGCGGATGCAGGAACAGACCTGCGCCGCAGACTGGATCCTGTCGGCACTGCTGACCCATCCCGCCGCAGCCCAGCTGCGCGGCGCCTGTACCGGTGCGTTTCAGTGTGCGCCGGCAGGGGAAAAGACTGCCGGACTTGTCTGTCAGATCCTGCAGGTAGAGGACATTCCCGAACTCAGTAAATATGATCCTGTCCGCGCTGCAACGGTGCAGATCGGCAGGGAAGAGGCAGCTGCACTGCTGCAGCAAACGCAGTTGCAGTACGCCCATATGGCCGCGGCAGAACTGCCTTCCAAACTGACCCCCACCGGTGCGGCCAAGCGTCTGCCGGAAAGTGCCACTGCCGAGGGTGATGCCCGGCAGGTGCGCATCCGCCTGTGGGAAGATCCGCCGCTGGCACGGGAAGATGCCCTGCTGCGCGGTACGGCATTCCACCGCGCGTTGGAATACTTGACGCCTGCCGACGGTGCCGATGCGGAAACGCTGGTCGGTGCACTGGATGCATTGGTGGCACAAGGCCGTCTGACCGCCGAGCAGCGTGCGCTGCTGCAGCCGGCGCAACTGCGGACCTTCCTGCAAAGTCCGTTGGCGGCGCGCATCGATGCCGCGCAGCAAGTGCTGCGGGAATATGAGTTTGCCGCTCTTGTTCCGGCGGATAAGATCCTGCACAACGGCGTTGCGGATGAAGTGCTGCTCAACGGTGCCATCGACTTGTTGCTGGAAGAACCTGACGGTCTCGTGATCGTGGACTTCAAGACCGATCGCGTCACGCCGGATGCCGCCAAAGCGCAGGCACTGCACCATGACCTGCAGCTTCGCTTGTACGCCTTGGCTGCCGAAGCCATCTTCCAAAAGCCGGTAAAAGCCCGTTGGATTTGGTTCCTCCGTCTCGGAACCGGTGTACAACTGGATTAAACAAGAAATGACCGACAGCCACTGACTGTCGGTCATTTTTTCTTTTTGTTATACGGCAGGG
>JAFYMZ010000068.1 GCA_017548175.1 Clostridia bacterium
CCTGAGCCATTTCTTCCTTGATCCAGTTCAGACCCTCACGGCCGGCGTAGATAGCACCGGTACGGTCGGTCATGATCACGTTCTTGAAGCCGGCGCTCAGCAACAGCTTCACAATAGCGATAGCGGCAGCACCGGCACCGCTGATGACGACCTTCAGGTCTTCCATCTTCTTTTCGGTGAGCTTGCAGGCGTTGATCAGTGCGGCAGACACCACCACGGCGGTGCCGTGCTGGTCGTCGTGGAAGACGGGAATGTCACAGCGCTCCTTCAGTCTGCGCTCGATCTCGATGCAGCGGGGAGCGGAGATATCCTCCAGATTGATGCCGCCAAAGCTGCCGGCGATCAGTTCCACGGTGCGGACGATCTCGTCCACATCCTTGCTGCGGACGCAGAGGGGGAAGGCATCTACATCACCGAAGGTCTTGAACAGGGCACATTTGCCCTCCATCACGGGCATGCCAGCCTCGGGGCCAATGTCACCCAGTCCCAGTACGGCGGTGCCGTCGGTGATGACGGCCACCAGATTGCCACGACCGGTGTAGGTGTAGCTCAGGTCCACATTATCGCGGATCTTCAGACAGGGCTCGGCAACACCGGGGGTGTAGGCGATGCTCAGTTCCTCGCTGTTGGTGATGGCGCACTTGGGAGAGATGGCCAGCTTGCCCTTCCACTGCTCGTGGGCCAGCAGCGCCTTTTCTTTGATATTCATAGGAAACGAATCTCCTTATGTATGGTTTTTACTTGCGGGCGATGGCAGCCTTGGCGGCACGCTCGATGTGTGCAGCGGTCAGGTCAAAACGCTCGCGCAGGAAGGCCTCGGTGCCAACCTCGCCGAACTGATCCTCGATACCAACCATCTCGATGGGAGCGGGAGCGGTGCGGCTCAGGGAGCCGGCAACAGCACTGCCCAGACCGCCGATGATGTTGTGGTTCTCAGCAGTGACGACGCAGCCGCACTGCTTGCTGTACTTGGCCAGAGTCTCGCCGTCCAGGGGCTTCCAGACAAAGGCGTTCAGCACGGCAGCAGAGATGCCCTGCTTCTCCAGGCTTTCGGCGGCCTTCAGAGCCTCGCCGACCATGATACCGGAAGCAACGATGGCAACATCGGTGCCTTCCTTCAGCACAGCGATCTTCTTCAGGTCGAACTCAGAGCCTTCCTCAAAGACACCGGTAGCCAGCTTGCGCATCATACGGATGTAGTACACGCCGTAGCTGTTCTGCAGTTCCTTGATCAGCCAGCGCAGCTGAGCGGTATCGGTGGGCTCGACCAGCGTGATCTGGGGGATGCTCATCAGGGTACCCATATCCTCAAAGGGCATGTGGGTGCCGCCGTTGTAAGCAGCGGTGACACCGGGGTCGGTACCAACGATGCGTACGTTCAGCTTTGCATAAGAGCAGGAGATAAAGATCTGGTCCACAACGCGACGGGAAGCGAAGGGGCCGAAGGAGTGCACGAAGGGCACCATGCCGGCAGCGGACATACCGGCGGCGACGCCCACCATGTTGCTCTCCTGAATGCCGCAGTCGATGGCGCGCTGGGGGAACTCCTTAAAGAAGGGCTTCACGCCGGAGGAGCCGACCAGGTCGGCATCCAGCACGCAGATGCGGTTATCTTCACGGGCCAGCTGCTGCAGGGTCTCGCAATAGACCTTGCGCATTTCGGTGGTTTCTTTTTCAAAAACAGGCTTCACAATATACTTGCTCATGTTCGTGTCCTCCCCTTAGGCCTTTCTTGCAGCTTCCAGCATAGCTTCTGCATGGGCAATGCTGGGTGCGATCTCGTCGGGCTTGAATGCAACGTGGTGGCAGGGGAAGGTCTGCTCTGCCAGCAGGCAGCCGTTGCCCTTTACCGTATCCAGAATGATCATCACGGGCTTGCCGCTCTGTGCCTTACCGGCTTCAATGGCGGCAACAATGGCGTCGATGTCGTGGCCGTTGACCTTGACGGTGTGCCAGCCAAAGGCGGTCCACTTGTCAACCATGTCACCCATAAACATTACGTCGTCACAAGCGCCGTCCAGCTGCTGCTTGTTCAGGTCGACGAAGCCGATCAGGTGGTCCAGCTTGTAGTGAGCGGCGAACATTGCGCCCTCCCAGATCTGACCCTCGTTGCACTCGCCGTCGCCCAGCACCAGATAGGTGTAGCTGTCGCGGCCCTGCATCTTATCGCCCAGTACCAGACCGCAGGCGGTAGAGATGCCCTGACCCAGACTGCCGGTGGTCATGTCGATACCGGTGGTCTTCAGACGGTCACAGTGAGAGGGCAGGTTGGTGCCGCCCTGATTCAGGGTCAGCAGCTGCTCCTTGGGGAAATAGCCCTTCAGGGCCAGGGTAGCGTACACGGCGGGGCCGGCGTGGCCCTTGCTCATGACCAGCTTGTCACGGTCAGCCCACTGAGGCTGCTTGGGGTCAACGCGCATTTCCTTGCCGTACAGAACTGCCAACAGCTCAACGACACTCATGGCGCCGCCCACATGGCCAAAGCCCAGATGAGCCAGCTCTTTCAGAGTTTCAACACGGATCTCCTCCGCAAATACGCGGAGCGCTTTGTTATTTTCCATAACTTCGCACCTGCCATTTTTTATAGTTTATTGTTATTTGGATATCAAAAGACATACCTAAAATTAGTGTATCATACCCGATCGCATTTTTCAATGTCTTTTGACAAAGAAACTGATGCGGCAAAGGCTCCGGATTCAGTTCTTCTCCTGCTTTTTCGCATCCTGCCCCTGCTGTACCCGCTCCGGATGGATCTTGGGCAGCAGCACCGTCCACAGTACCTCTGCGCAGCGGTGGCACAGCTGGATCTTTTCGCAGGACAGCACCGGTTTATGGGCGCCGCAAATCATACATTCTCGCATCCCATCGCCTCCTTTCGCCTTCAGTGTAGGGCGGAGGCGGTCTGCCGTCTTGTGAATCTTTCCGGGAAGCGCTGTGCGGAACATTTCCGGACAGCGCTTCCTTGTTCATTTCCGAAAAAATGGCGTTTAATGGGGACAAATCTCGCCGAAATCTGTTCGGCAAACCCCAAAGGAGGTCATTCATATGGTATTCCGTTCGGAATCCGCAACCATTACACCCGAAACTCTGGCCGCGTTGGTGAAGGCATTCCTCACCACCGAGCGCCCCCGCCGTCAGCGTCTGTATCAGTACTACGCCGGCGAGCAGGGGGTGGACAAAGGCCGCGTGGCTGCCGGCCGTCCCAACAACCGGCTGGTGGCAAATTATGCCAAGTACATCACCGATGTACATACCGGCTACTTCCTGGGCCAGATGCCCACCTTTACCTTCGCAGGCAAGCGCGTGCAGGAACGGATGGTCCGCGCGATGGAGCAGGCCTGCCTGCCCACGCTGCTGTTTGAAGCCGCCCGGGATATGAGTATCTGCGGCTGCGGTTTTCTGCTGACCTGGCTGGGCAAAGACGGCCCGCGCAGTGCCCGGCTGGATCCCTGCAGCACCTTTTCCGTCGTCAGCGGCATCCGGGAGGAAACGGTAGCCGTGGTGCGCCTGCAACCCACGGAGCAGGGTGGTGCCAAAGGCGAACTGTATCAGCTCGGCGCCTGCCGTGAGTGGGAGTTCGACGGCCGTGACGTGCATTTCAGCCCCGTGCGCATCCTGCCCCTCACCGGTCTGCCGGTGGCCTGTTTCTGCAATAACGGCAGCGGGATCGGCGATTTCGAGCCGGTTTGCAGCCTGCTGGATGCCTATAACGTACTGCTTAGCGGCGCCATGGACGATATGCAGAGCGTTGCCAACGCGTTTCTGGCCCTGTACGGCATGCAAGGCACCACCCGAGAGGATATTGATTGCGCCAATCAGAGCCGCGTGCTGTCGCTGGCGGAAAACGGCAAGGCCGAGTTTGTGGTGAAAAATCTCAGCCCCGATGCCATTCAGCTGATGCAGGAAACGCTGGTGCGCGACCTGCTGTCCATCACCATGACCCCCGATCTGGGGGACAGTGCCTTCTCCGGCAACAGTTCCGGCGTGGCGCTGGAGTATAAACTGTGGGGCATTGAGCAGTGCCGCAGCGCCAAGCAGCGCGGCTTCCATCCCGGTCTGCTGTCGCTGCTGGAGCAGTATGCCGATTACCTGTCCATGCTGGGCAAGGATGTCCCCGGTCAGGTGCACGTGCATTATCACAAGAACCTGCCCCGCGACCTGACCCGCCTGTGCGAAAATCTGCAGACTCTGTCCGGTCTGCTGTCCCGCCGCACCCGTCTGGAATTGCTGCCCTTCGTGCAGGATGCCGACGAAGAACTGCGCCGCTTGAACGAAGAGGCATAAGTCACCACAAAAAATAAGAAAAGGAGCCTGTCAAATGGAAGAAATCACCACCCCCATCACCGTCGACGAGCGCGCAGAACTGGAGGCCCTCCGTCAGGAGAAACAGCACCGCGCCTTGTCCGAACACGCCCGTACCCAGCTTGTTGCCCGTGGCATCAGTGCTGAGTTTGCACCCTTTTTGCTGGGCGCAGATGAAGCGGATACCGGTAAAAATATCGCTGCATTCGAGCGCGCGTGGAACAGCAGTCTGCAGGCCGAGGTTGCCCGTCGCCTGCCTGCCCAGCAGCCGCCCCGCGATTTTTCTGCACCCGCTGCCGCACCCGTCCGTCGCACCGGCATCCGCAAGGTGAAGTAAGGACGCAAAAACACCGACGGAATTTCCGTCGGTGTTTTGATATTTATAGACAAAGCGGTCGCCGTTTGTTATAATAAGTAAACTTGAAACAGATTGGAGGTTTTGCGCGATGGATCACATCGAGGCTTTTTTTGAAACCAAACAGTTGCAGGATGCAGACGATGTGGATGCCCTGTTGGAGCTTGCATCCTTACTGCGTGAAGCCATTGCCGCACAGCGGTATGCGGACATCAACCGAATGATCGGTTATACCGTAGAAAACAGCTGCTACGAAGCCTTTTCCTGGTGTATGGAGATCCTGCAGGAGGAACTGGACAAAGAAGATTGCGTGCTGGAGGCGTTTTCCTGTGCACTGGGCAGGTCGATTCCCCGTTATGACGAACTGATCGGCCGTCTGCAGGTGGATTTTGGCACGGCCAAGAACGGTCTGGAAAAGATTCTGGACAGCCACGGCGAGGTAGAATCCTTTTTCAATATCCTGATCTATCAAACAGGTTACCCCAACATCCGCTTCGTTTCTTCCGAAAATTTCGATACCAAGGACAACGACTATATCCAGTATAAGCTGGCTTTTGTCAAAGAATAAAGATGAAAAACCACCGACGGATTTGTTCCGTCGGTGGTTTTTATCGCAATGATTTAATCGTGGAAGGGGGTCACGACCACCAGATCTTTCAGATCATAGGGCTCGAAAACCACATTCCGGTAGCCATCCACATCCAGCTTGGTGCCGTCCCAGTCGCTGTGCAGCTCGCCGGTCTGCTTGATGAGAATGTCGTACAGAATATCATAGGTAGTGCCGTCCACTTCCTCCACCATGGTGCTGTAGGGCAGGGTCTTATGGTAGGTGATGTGCAGATCCTTGTACATAAAGTGGAAGCCGCAACGCATCCGGCAGCCGTCCAAGCCCATATAATCTGCGATCTTGTGCAGGTCGGCCAGGATCTTGTCGTGCTCCTCGTCGTACAGATTCTCGGGCGTGGTGTCGGTATAGTCAAAACGGAACTGCACCGGCAGACCCAGCTTGCGGATACGCTCCAGATAAGGCACCATATCCTGGGCAGGATAGTTCTTGTACAGCACGCAGTTGATGCGCATACGCACCAGCTTGGCTACCTCGGCCAGCAGCTCGTCGGGACTTTCCTCCACGTACTTCACCAGATGACGGGATACATTGATGCAGGTGATCTTCTCCCGGTTTCTGGCCACGAAATCCAGCATATCCTGCGCCGTGTGCTGCTTCAGCACCGGGAAGGTGGTGTTGATGTACACCTTGTGCGTGGTGGGGATCTGGTCCAGCATCATCTGCAGCGATGCCAGATTGGCAAAGGGCTCACCGCCGGTAAAGACGAAATCGCAATAGGGGGTGATGCCGTCCATCACGCGGATGCTCTCACAGATCTTCTCTGCGCTGAAGCCGTCCAAACAGCTGTATTCTTCTTTATTGATGCAGAAGGGGCAGTGGTTGCCGCAGTCGTAGGGCACGAAAATGGTAACGGTTGCGCCGCCTTCTCTTGTCATATAAGGGTGGTTCATGTTGTCATCCTCCTTGAACGCACATTATATTGTACAACGGCAAAATTAAAAAATCAAGGCTCACAAAGCGGAAAATCGCCGCTGAAAAGAAAAAACTTGTCTGCTTTGGGGAAAATATTTACAAAAGTTTCATCCTTGCCCCGTTGACCGTCCCGTCAGTTGGGGGTATCATAAAGTTATGATTTTACAAACGGGAGTCCCTCTCCCGAAAGGAGCCACTCGTTTTTATGCGAAATTGGATCGTTCGTTTTATGGAAGGCCGCCACGGCGTTGACCACTACAGCCGCTTTTTGTCCATCGTTTCCTGCGTAATGCTGGTACTGTTTATGATATCGCGGTGGCAGATCCTGTGGTATATGGCCTTGTTTTTGCTGATCTACAGTTACTTCCGCGCCTTTTCCCGCAACCGCGCCAAGCGACAGGCGGAAAACCGCAAGTATCTGACCGTCAGCTATGCCGTCACCTCCAAGTTCCGCGCAAGAAAGCAGCGGATGCAGCAGAGCAAGAACCACCGATTCTTCCCCTGTCCCGGCTGCAAGGCCGTGATGCGCGTTCCCCGCGGCAAGGGCAAGATCGAGATCACCTGCCCCCAGTGCGGCATGAAGTTCGTACGCAAGAGCTGATATGTTCGGCTATGTTCTCGCGCTGGAAGACCAGCTGACGCCGGAAGCGTGGCAGCGCTATCGGGGCGCCTATTGCGGCCTGTGCCGCACGCTTGGGATGCAGTTCGGGCAGCGCACCCGGCTGACCCTCACCTATGATATGACCTTTTTGGTGGTGCTGCTGTCCTCCCTCTACGAGCCGGAGGAGTACCGTGCCGCCGGACGCTGCGGAATGCATCCGCTGCACCCCCGGGATTATTGGTACAACGATACCACCGTGTATGCCGCCGCCGTCAATGTGCTGCTGGCAAGGGAGAAATTGCTGGACGATTGGCGCGATGACAAGAACCCCGCTGCCCGCGCCGGTGCCGCACTGTTGGACCGCGCCTGTGCCCGGGCCGAAAGCCAGTACCCGCGCCAGTTTACCGCCATCCGGCAGGAACTGGATGCCCTGTCCGCGCTGGAGCGGGAGGGCAGGGAAGACCCCGATGCCGCCGCAAACTGTTTCGGCCGGCTGATGGCGGCACTGTTCTGCTGGAAAGAGGACCGTTGGGCGCCGCAGCTCAGTCAGATGGGCATGGCGCTGGGTCGCTTTATTTATCTGATGGACGCGTGGGAAGACGTGGATGCGGACATCAAAAAACACCGCTATAACCCCCTGAAGGTCCATGCGGCCCGTGCAGATTTTGACGCGTGGATGGGGGATTTGCTGATGGTGATCCTGGGTGACTGCACCGAAGCCATGGAGCAGCTGCCTTTGGTGCAGGATGTAGAAATTCTGCGCGCCATTCTGTATGCCGGCGTGTGGAACCGCTACGCCAGAAAAATGAAACAGAAAGAGAAAGAGAGAGGAAGTACCGATGCGTGACCCTTATGAGGTTCTCGGCCTTTCCCGCGGCGCCAGTGATGATGAGGTAAAGAAAGCTTACCGCGCGCTGGCTAAAAAATATCATCCTGACTTAAACCCCGGCGATAAAGTTGCCGAGGAAAAGATGAAGGAGATCAACGCTGCCTATGACCGCATCAAGTCGGGCGACACCGGTGCGTCCGGTGCCGGCAACGGCGGCTACAACCCCTATGGCAATGCCTACGGCGGCAGCTATGGCGGCAACACCGGCGGCTTTTACGGCTACAATCCCTTCACCGGTGCGTATACCTACGGCTATGGCTACGGCGGTCAGAGCCAGCAGCAGGAAAAGGAAAGCAACGAAATGTCTGCTGCCCGACATTATATTCAAGCGGGTCAGTACCAGCAGGCGCTGCACGTGCTCAGCACCGTGGATCTGGTCGGCCGCACTGCACGCTGGTATTATTACAGCGCCTTGGCTCACGCCGGCGCGGGCAACCGCATCCAGTCGCTGGAACACGCCAGAATGGCCCACCAGATGGAACCCGACAACATCGAATATGAAACCCTGCTGGAGCAGCTGGAGAACGGTGGCCGCGTCTACCGCCAGTACGGCCAGAATTACGGGATGGCAGGCGGCGGCCTCAGCAGCCTCTGCACCCTGCTGTGCCTGATGCGCTGCTGCGGCTGTTGCTAAAACGATGATCTCCGACGGAACTTCCGCCGGAGATTTTTTTGCGATTTGATGTAAAGCGCGCTTGACATCCTGAAACTCCTGTGCTATACTGCAATTGTAAAGCGAACTTTACGAAACGAGGTGTCTTATGCAAAACAGAATCGAAGCCATCCGCAAGGAACGCGGCATCCGGCAGGAGGAATTGGCCAAGATGTTGGGGGTCTCCCGTCAGACCATCAGCTCGCTGGAGACCGGCCGGTATAATCCGTCCATTTTTCTGGCCTACAAGGTGGCAAAATTATTCGGAATGACCATTGAAGAAGTCTTTATCTTTGAAGATGCAGAACAGGAGGAATCCAAATGAAAAACAGACGTTGGATCGCCAGCGTGGTAGAAATCGCGCTGGGTCTGGTGCTGACGGTGTGTGGCGCGTTGGGCGTGGTAGATACTTATTGGAGCGGCATGGGCGGCGGCCTGCTGGGCGTGGGCGTTATCCAGCTGGTGCGCTATCTCCGCTACTATCACAATACAGAATATAAAAGCAAGGTCGATGTGGAAGTCAACGACGAACGCAACAAGTTCATCGCCCTGCGGGCTTGGGCCTGGGCGGGATACCTGTATGTCCTGGCCGGTGCGGTGGCCAGCATCGCATTGCAGCTGCTGGGCAAGCCGGAACTGGCCACCTTCTCCGGCGGCAGTGTCTGCTTACTGATGATATTCCACTGGGGCAGCCGTATTTACCTGCGCAAGAAATATTGATCGGAAAGGCGTGATGCGGTATGCCGCAACAGAAAAACACCCCTTGGCGCTGGGTGGCGGGCATCCTTGCCATCTGTTGTATCGTGTGGATGTGGGTAAAAAAGGATGTGCTGTCCATTTATGCCAGCCTGCCTGCGGAACAGGCATTGCCACTTCTGATCACGTCCGTAGCCGTCAGTATTCTGAAGGTGGCCGTTCTGGCCGGCCTGATCCTGCTGGGTAAATGGCTGCTGGGCAAACTGAAACGATAACGGCTGAAAATCCTTCCTGCGGGGAGGATTTTCTTGTTTTTTACTTCCTTTTTTCACCAAACCGTGCTACAATACCCTCAAATCACCATCACAGGAGGCCCCCTATGCTCATTCGAAATGCAACCCCTGCCGATCACGCTGAAATTATGGAGATCTACGCCTATGCCCGCAAGTTTATGACGGAGCACGGCAATCCGCGTCAGTGGGCCGCCAACGGCTGGCCGCCGGCCGATCTGATCCGTCAGGATATTGCAGCGGGCAAGTGCTATCTGTGTGTGGATGGCGACAAGATCGCCGCCGTTTTTTACTACGAATGCGGCAAGGACATCGACCCCACTTATTTGAATATTGAAGAAGGCAGCTGGCTCAATGACGAGCCCTATGGTGTCGTACATCGCATCGCCGTTGCCGAAGGCTGCCGCGGCGCCGGAAGCTTTTGCCTGAACTGGGCATTCCAACAGTGCGGTCACCTGCGCATCGATACCCACGGGGACAATACCGTGATGCAGAACACCCTGAAAAAACTGGGCTTTTCCCAGCGCGGTGTCATCTATGTCAAGCAGGATAATGACCCCCGTATCGCTTACGAAAAAGTATAAGGATGAAAAGGAGGGCGCACCCTCCTTTTTCTTCTGTTTCGACACGGTTTTCGTTGCACCGGGGACGAAACCGTGCTATAATATTTTGTTAGAAAGAAATCTCTTTACAGGAGCAAGCCTATGTATTATTCCATCAAAGGTACCGTCCTGCTGACCGAAGCCAACCTTGTGGTGGTGGAGGCCGGCGGTGTGGGTTACCAGATCCATACATCTTATCCCTCCGCACGGATGGTGCGTCCCGGTGAGACCGCCATGCTTTATACCCATCTGCAGGTGCGCGAGGACGCCATGGACCTGTACGGTTTTACCACCAAGCAGGAAAAAGAGTGCTTCCAGCTGCTCATCGGCATCTCCGGCGTAGGCCCCAAGGCCGCGCTGGCCATCCTCAGCAGCGTCACCCCCGACCAGCTGGCGCTGGCTGTGATGGCACAGGATGAAAAAGCGCTGACCGTAGCGCAGGGCGTGGGCAAAAAACTGGCCCAGCGTATCCTGCTGGAACTGAAGGATAAACTTGCCGGCTCGCTGGATGCGCCTTCCGGCGGCGTTTCCTCCGGCGTGGCAGCAATGCCGGCCGCCGGCACGGAAAAGGATGACGCCATCGCCGCACTGATGCAGCTGGGTTATTCCCGCGGCGATGCCATGAACGCCCTGCAGGGTGTGGACACCGCAGGCAAAACTTCCGACGAACTGATCCGCGCCGCCTTGAAGCGGCTCTTCTGAGAGGTGCAGTATGGCAATTGAGTTTGGAAAAGATCTGATGGAAGAGGAAGAGCGCATCGTCTCCACCTCCACCATCTCCGCCGACGAGGCGGAAAATGTCCTGCGCCCCCGATTCCTGCGTGATTATCAGGGTCAGGATAAAGCAAAAGAAAATCTGGAAGTGTTCATTCAGGCAGCCCGTCAGCGCGCCGAGCCGCTGGATCACGTGCTGTTGTACGGCCCTCCCGGCCTGGGCAAGACCACGCTGGCCGGC
>JAFYMZ010000069.1 GCA_017548175.1 Clostridia bacterium
CAGATGCATATGCTGCTCTACCTCGTACCACGGCACCACAAAGCCTGCGCCGTGGCTGCAGAACACCGAATCCGCCGGATTTTCCGTGTCGGCATCGGGTTCGTATCCCATGGCCTGCACCACCGCATCGGCATCGCTGCAAGGCTCATAGCCCCGCAAGCGGCAAGCCAGCCGTCCGCGGCCACGGGTATAGGCCGCCAGTTCGGTCTGATAGCCGCGCATGGCCGCCACCGGCGCATACCCGGTAAGGATGGCCTTATCCTCCGCCTGTTCCGGCGGCGCGCAATTGCCGTGCATCTGTTGCACATCGGTCATGGCGCGGCCCACCGACTCCAGCGGCAGCTCCATGGTGAAATCGTAATAGGGTTCCAGCAGCACGCTGCGCGCCTTTCGCAGACCCTGCCGCAGCGCCCGATAGGTGGCCTGCCGGAAGTCACCGCCCTCGGTGTGCTTCAGGCTGGCACGGCCGCTGAGAATGGTAATGCGCAGGTCGGTAACGGGCGAGCCGGTCAGCACGCCCACGTGCTGCTTTTCTTCCAGATGGGTCAAAATCAGCCGCTGCCAGTTCAGATCCAAGTCGTCGGTGCTGCAGGCCGAGTCAAAGACCAACCCGCTGCCCCGCGCACCCGGCTGCAGCAGCAAATGCACCTCGGCATAATGGCGCAGCGGTTCAAAATGTCCCACGCCCTCTACCGGTGCTTCAATGGTTTCTTTATAGGCCACGTTGCCTTGGTCAAAGGCTACGTCCAGCCCAAACTGATCCCGGATACGGTGCTGCAGCACTTCCAGCTGCACTTCGCCCATCACCTGCACGTGTACCTCGCGCAGACGCTGATCCCACACGATGTGCAGCAGCGGATCTTCTTCCTCCAACTGCCGCAGCTTGCGCAGGGTCTCCGGAATATTTACCCCCTCCGGCAACTGCATCCGATAGGTCAGCACCGGCTCCAGCATCGGTGTCTGCGCCAGCGCTTCCGCGCCCAAGCCTTGGCCGGCAAAGGTGTGCTCCAACCCGGTGACGGCACAAATGCCGCCGGCCTCCACCTGCTCGGTGAGTTTATACTTGGCACCGGAATACAGCCGCAATTGATCGGCCTTTTCCGCCCATTCCGCACCGGCTTCACCGCCGGAAAGCAGTGTCTTGACCTTCAGTGCGCCGCCGGTGACCTTCAGCCACGTGAGGCGCGTGCCTTGGGTGTCACGGGTGATCTTATACACCCGCGCGCCAAACGCCGCCGGATAGGCAGGTGCCGCCGTCAGATCCTGCAGATCGTGCAGCAATGCGTCCACGCCCTCCAGCTTCAGCGCCGCGCCAAACCGGCAAGGGAAGATCTGTCGCTTTGCGATGGCCTGCGCCACCGCATCCTTTGACAAGCTTCCCTGCTCTAAATACTGCTCCAGCAAGCCCTCGTGGCACAGGGACAGCGCTTCGTCCCGTTCCTCCGGGGGCAAGTCCATATCCACGCAGCCGGAAGACAGCCGCCGCTGCAGTTCCCGTAGCAGCACCGGCTTGTCCGCTCCCGCCAGATCCATCTTGTTGACAAAGACAAAGGTCGGGATGCCGTACCGCTGCAGCAGCCGCCACAAGGTCTCGGTATGGCTCTGCACGCCGTCGGTGCCGCTGATGACCAGCACGGCATAATCCAGCACCTGCAGGGTGCGCTCCATCTCGGCGGAAAAATCCACGTGGCCAGGGGTGTCCATCAGGATGATCTCCAGTTCCGGCAGGGCAAGCCGCGCCTGCTTGGAAAAGATAGTAATGCCGCGTTCGCGCTCCAGACTGTCGTGATCCAGAAAGGCGTCCTTGTGATCCACGCGACCCAGTTTATTCAAATTGCCGCTGCGGTACAGCATAGCCTCGGACAGGGTGGTTTTTCCCGCGTCCACGTGGGCCAAAATGCCGATCACAAGTTTCTTCATACGCACCTTCCGCACTTACCTTCGTTATTTCTCCAGAATATCCAAAAACTCCTGCGAGGGATATTCGCCGTATTCGCTGATCTCAAACACTTCCACGTGCTGAATGTTGTCTGCCTCTGCGCCGAACTTGGCACGCACTTCGGCGTCGTACTCCCGACGGAAACGGGCAAACAGTTTGTCGAACCGGTCGCGCAGATGTGCCACCTGCTGCTCACGGGTCCACTCCAGACGCTCCAGATGGTCGGGCCAATACATCCAATCGAAATACTGGCATTCGTGGCAGCAGGCGTGCTGCACGATGTTTTCCAGCGTATCGTCGATGGGCACGATGACGTCGCCCTGACAGGGATAAGGCTTCTTGAAGGAGTCGTGCCAATACAGCACCACGGGCATATGCTCCATATAGGGCACATCGGGGCAGATGCAGGGCACGGTCAGCAGGAAGGATGCATCCTGCACCAACTGTGCGGTGTTGCGGTGATCGGCGTGATAGTCGTTGAGACGGTTGGTGATGATCAGGTCGGGAGAGAATCTGCGGATGTAGCGGATCAACTCCTCACGGATCGCCAGCGTCACTTCCAGACGGCCGTCGGGATGATCCAGCACGTCATAGCGGCAGCCCAGCAGACGGCCGCTGGCGGCAGCCTCGGCCCGACGCATCAGCGCCAGTTCCTGACCGCCCAGTTCTTTATGATAGGTGCCGGCGCTGCCGTCGGTGACCGACAGCATACGGATCTCCCAGCCCTTGGCCTTCAGTTTGTTCAGCAGACCGCCGGCGCTGGTGTCGGCATCATCGGGATGAGCGCCGATGCTCAGTACTCTCATTTTCCGTTCGCTCATAGTGGCACACTCCTTTGTATGCAATAAAGTTGGTTTCATTATAGCAAAGCCCTGCATGAAAGGCAATAAAAAAGGTCGAGAGGTTTCTCCCGACCTTTCGTTTTCTTGCTTTTACCGCGCCAGACGGATCAGATATTCCTCCGTGTCCTCTTCCGGCATCCGTTCTCCGGTGGGCACAAATCCGTGCCGCCCGTAAAAGGCAATGGCACGGGTATTCTTTTCCAGCGCCCACAAGTTGTCCGCCTGAAGTTCCGCCACGGCATACTGCAGCAGCTGCGCACCGATGCCGTTGCCCTGCAGCACAGGCTCTACATAGAGCTTTTTGATCTCCCGACCAGCCACTCGAACAAAGCCCTTTACCACGCCGTCATCATACACCCAGAAGTCTTGCAGATCCGGGCGATATTCCTCCATCTTATGCGGCACCTGCAGTTCAGCAAAATAGAACGCGTCCTCCAGAAAAATGGGGTAGAAGTTCAGCCGGTAATTAAAGATCTCCATCTCAGCAATACGTGCCAAATCAGCTTCCTGTGCCGGACGAATGCATGCGTAATTCTGTGCCATCATCACTTTACCTCCGGATGCAGCTGCAGCCAGTCCAGATAACTCTGCAGGATGATACTGGCAGCCACGGCGTCTACTTTTGCGCGCTGCTTGCCGCGCTTTTTGCCGGAATCGGACAAAATGCGGTTGGCGGTAACACTGCTGCCGCGCTCGTCCCACAGGACGACGGGAAGGCCGCTGGCTTCTTCCAGCTGCGCGGCAAATTCACGGCACTCCAGTGCCTTGGGACCTTCGGTGCCGTTCATATTCAGGGGCAGGCCCACCACGATGCGGCCGGGCTTTTCGGCGGCAATCTCTTTACCGATGGCTTCCAGCAGGCGGCTGCGGGCGTGCTCGGTAACGGTGATGCTGCGACCGGCCAAAAAGCCGCTCAAATCGGAAAATGCAAGGCCGGTACGGGCGGTGCCCAGATCAATGGCCATAATCTTCATAACAAATCGCTCCTTTATAAAACTGCCGCCCTTTGCAGGGCGGCAGCGGAAAAATCACATACGGGTGGGTGCGGTAACGCCAAAGGTTGCCAGCGTGTTCTTGATGACCTGGGCGGTGCACAGGCACAGAGCGATACGGGCATCACGCAGGGCATCGCTTTCGGCACCCTTGATGCGGCAGCTCTGATAGAACTTGTGGAAGGCGTTGGCCACGTTGGTGGCATAGGTGTTCATACGGCTGGGCTCACGGCGAGCGGCAGACAGACGGATCTCCTCGGGCAGACGGGCCAGTTCACGGATCAGCTCGATCTCGGCATCGGCGGTCAGCAGAGTCAGGTCGGGATTTTCCACCTTGGCGGAGATGCCCTCCTGCTCCAACGCACGCAGGATGCTGTGGATGCGGGCGTGAGCGTACTGGACGTAGTACACGGGGTTCTCGCTGTCCTGACGGACGGCCAGACCCATATCAAAGTCTACCATACTGCCGGGCACGCGGGAGTTGAACAGGAAGCGTGCGGCATCGATGCTGACCTCGTCCAGCAGGTTGGACAGAGAGATGGCCTTGCCGGTACGCTTGCTCATACGGACGGGCTGACCGTCTACGAACAGGTTGACGAACTGCATCAGCACGATCTCCAGACGCTCGGAGCCGTTCAGACCCAGCGCATCCAGTGCGCACTTCAGACGGGCCACGTGACCGTGGTGGTCTGCGCCCCAGATGTTGATGACGCGGTCAAAGCCACGCTGGGCAAACTTATTGCGATGGTATGCAATATCCGCGGCAAAGTAGGTATAGAAGCCGTTGGCGCGGCGCAGAACGTCGTCCTTCAGCTCCAGCTTTTCAATATCGGCTTCCTTCTTGCCCTGACGCAGGTACATTTCCCGCAGCAGGCGGCTGGTGTTCAGCCACAGAGCGCCGTCCTTTTCATAGGTATAACCGGACTCGGTCAGTTTTTCTACCGTCTCGGCCACATAGCCGCTGTCGTGCAGCTCGGACTCGTGGAACCACACGTCATAGTGCACGTTATAGCGCTCCAGGTCGCTCTTCATCTTGGGGATGTTGTGTGCCAGACCGAACTCGGCCAGCGCAGCGCGGCGCTCTTCCACAGGCTTTTCGGCGTATGCATCGCCGTGTGCCTCGCGGAACGCCTTGGCCAGTTCGCGGATGTCATCGCCGTGATAGCCATCCTCGGGGAAGGCAACGGCATCTTCACCGTGGATCAGCTGGAAGTAACGAGCCTCCAGCGATACGGCGAACTTGTCCACCTGATTACCGGCGTCGTTGATGTAGAACTCGCGGGACACCTGATGGCCTGCCAGATCCAGCACCTGTGCCAGACTGTCACCCAGCACGCCGCCGCGGGCGTTGCCCAGATGCATGGGGCCGGTGGGGTTGGCGGAAACGAACTCCACCATCACCTTTTCGGGGTTTGCGGTCTGGGTACGGCCGTAAGCTTCACCCTCGACGCGGATGTTTTCCACCACGCCGCGGAACCAGCTGTGGTCCAGACGCAGGTTGATAAAGCCGGGGCCGGCGACTTCGGCAGAGGCAAAGCCGGTGCCGTCAAATACCATACGGGAAACCAGCTCTTCTGCCACCTTACGGGGAGGCATCGCCAGTGCCTTGGCGTTCTGCATGGCAAAACCGCTGGCATAGTCACCGTTGCGCAGATCTTTGGGTACTTCGATCTGGGGCTGACGCACCTCTGCCCGGGGCAGGGTGCCTGCTTCGACTGCGGCGTCATAAGCGGCGCGGATGATACCGGCGGCCGTTTCCATAGCCAGAGCGATATGATTCATATTCGTTACACTCCTTCTTTCTCCGCCACAGCGGAAACCTTCACTTCTACCTTCAGGTGGTTGCTGCCCACCGGTTGATTGTCAATTTCAACGGAATATTCCACGTCGACCATACCGCCGTCATCGGTCATATCCACCACGATGTGCTGGGTGGTGACGGCAATGGCCAAATCGCCGTACTCGGTATGGTACAGGGACAGATGGCGCTTTCCGTTTTCAAACGTCAGCTGCGAGGGATATTTTCCCGACCGAGTCACCGACACAGCCTCGGGAGAGGCCTTGATCATGGTGCGGGTATCCACCAATCCGGTCAATTCGCTTTCGTCATAGATCACATAATATATGCCGTTCTTTCGATAAAAATGTCCCGGCGTTACCACGGTAATGGGCTCACCGACCCCCTGCTCATCTTCCTGCAGGCCGTAAACGGTGATTACCGCATCTTTGCGCAGCATGGGCAACTCCCTCCTTTTCCGTTGTTGCATCATTTTATAGCATATCACATTCTGCGGAAAAAAGCAAAGGAAACCGCTTGATTTCTCTTGTTTTTCCTATGCTTTCCGCTGATTTTCCTGTTTTTACCATCTTTTTTCGCCCCCTTGCCCTTTCTCGCGCCCTGTGTTATACTGAAAGGGTATTAAAACCTAACATTGTGAGAGTAGGTGCGCAGTTTTATGCAGGCGTTCAAGAAAGAACTGATCGGTTATTTGAAAAAAGACCTTTGGCCCGATTTGCTGTACGACATTGTTGGCAGCATTCTTTATGCCATCGGTGTTTACACCTTTGCGGTCGGTGCAGACTTCGCCCCCGGCGGCGTTTCCGGTCTGGCGGTCATCATCCACCATTTCTTCCAGCAAGTGCCCATCGGTACTTGTATCCTTTGCATCAACATCCCCATCATTTTGCTGTGCTATCGGGTCATGGGCAAGATGTTTCTGGTGAAGTCGCTGAAGACCATGGTCATCTCCTCCTTCTTTCTGGATGCCGTCTTTCCTCGCTTCCCCCTGTATCAAAGCGATCCGCTGCTGGCTTCGGTATTTGCCGGTGTCTTTATGGGACTGGGCCTGGCCTGCATCTATATGCGCGGCTCCTCCACTGGCGGCAGCGATTTCTTCATCCTCAGCCTGAACAAACTGTTCCCCCACCGCAGCATCGCGCAGATCACCATGATCGCCGACGGCTCCATCGTGGTGTTGGGCGGTTTCCTCTACGGCCGCATCGATGCGCTGCTGCTGGGCGTCATCGCCACGTTTGCCTCCTCCAGCGTCATTGACGCCGTGATGATCGGCAAGCAGTCCGGCAAGATGGTCACCATCATCAGCAGCAAAGGCCAGGAAATTGCCGATGCCATCAATTTAGAGATCGATCGCGGCTCCACGCTCATCCCCGCTGCCGGTGCCTATACCGGCGAACCGCGACAGGTGCTGATGTGTGCCTGCAGCAAAAATCAGATCTCCGCCATCCGCAAGATCGCCTTCCGTATGGATTACCACGCCATCGTCACCGTCGGTTCCTACGACGAGGCCTTCGGCGAGGGGTTCCAGGATCCCCACAAATAAGCATACAAAATGCCCGGCAGCAACCGCTGCCGGGCATTCTTTTTGTCTTAATCCTGGCCGAAATCGTCCAGTTCCAGGCGGAAGATCAGTTTCTCTACCTCGTCCGCACAGGACTCGCGCAGCTTCCACTGACCGGCCTCATCCTTATACTCCATCCAGAAGCGGCCGTCGGGCATCAGGTCTACCACGGTGCCTTCCTGGCCATCCTTCAGCAGGATAACGTCTTCTTCCTGCAGTTTGATGATCATACCCTATTCCTCCTTGGTTTGATTGCAAAAATGGCACGCCGCAGGGCGTGCCATTTTCTGTTTCGACAAAATGCCGGATTAACTTACTTAATCTCGACCTTAGCGCCGGCTTCTTCCAGCTTAGCCTTGATGGACTCAGCCTCTTCCTTGGAGACCTTCTCCTTGACAGCCTTGGGAGCGCCATCGACGACTTCCTTAGCTTCCTTCAGGCCCAGGCCAGCGACTTCGCGGACGACCTTGATGACAGCGATCTTGTTAGCGCCGACTTCAGCCAGAACGACGTCGAACTCGGTCTGCTCCTCGACAGCAGCCTCAGCGGCAGCAGCGGGGCCAGCCATCATAGCGACGGGAGCGGCAGCGGAAACGCCAAATTCTTCTTCCAGAGCCTTGACCAGCTCGCTCAGTTCCAGAACGGTCAGCTCCTTAACTTCTTCAACCAGCTTAACGATTTTCTCAGTAGCCATTGTTAGTTACCTCCAATAATTTGATGAGTTATTCTGCTGCAGCTTCTGCGGCAGCTTCTTCTGCGGGAGCCTCAGCAGGGGCGCCCTTCTGCTCGGCGATTGCCTTGATGGCGCGAGCCAGGGATGCGATGGGGGCGTTCATGGTGCCCAGGACCATTGCCAGCAGGATCTCCTTGCTGGGCAGTTCAGCCAGCTGCTGAACAGTTGCTACGTCGACAACCTTGCCATCGACAAAGCCAGCCTTGATTTCGAAGGTCTTGCTTTTCTTGGCAAAAGCGCCGATGAGTTTTGCAGGCATGACGGCGTCATCCATGCTGATTGCCAGAGCGGTGGTACCGTTCAGGTAAGCATCCAGCTCACCGTAACCGGCTTCCTGAGCAGCGAAACGGGTCAGAGTGTTCTTAACGACAGAATACTCGACGTTGTTCTTTCTCAGCTCTGCACGCAGCTTGGTATCGTCCTCGACGGTAATGCCCTTATAGTCAACCAGAACACCGGATGCGGCGTTCTTCAGCTTTTCGGTCAGTTCGGCGACGACGGCCTTCTTCTCTGCCAAAACCTTTGCGTTCGGCATGCGTGTTTCACCTCCGTGTAAAATCGTTTCTTTTCAGAAACATGAAAAAGTACCCTCAAGTCCATGGACATGAGGGTACGGTAATGAATCTAATTCATCGCCTGGTTCCTCGGTAGGACGGTTATGCACCGTTTACTGTCTCCTACTGTCTCTGGAATGAGCATTAATTATTATATCAACAAGAACCAGACTTGTCAATAGATTTTTAGAAAAAATTACTCAGCCTTGTGCTGACCCAGATCAGCCAGCTTAGCGGGGTTGATCTTGACGCCGGGGCCCATGGTAGAAGCGATAACGCAGCTACGGACATACTGGCCCTTAGCAGCGGCAGGCTTAGCCTTGATGATAGCGCCCATCAGGGTCTCGAAGTTCTCCTGCAGCTTCTCGACGCCGAAGGAAACCTTGCCCAGGGGGCAGTGGATGATGTTGGTCTTGTCCAAACGGTACTCGATACGGCCGGCCTTAGAATCCTTGATGGCCTGAGCAACGTTCATGGTAACAGTACCAGCCTTGGGGTTGGGCATCAGGCCCTTGGGACCCAGGATCTTACCCAGACGGCCGACCACACCCATCATGTCGGGAGTAGCGATAACGACTTCGTAATCGAAGAAGTTTTCCTTCTGGATCTTTTCAACCATGTCCATCTCGCCAACGTAGTCAGCACCGGCTGCACGAGCTTCGTCAGCCTTAGCGCCCTTAGCGAAAACCAGGACACGGATCTTCTTGCCGGTACCGTGAGGCAGGACGATCGCACCACGAACCTGCTGGTCAGCGTGACGGGAGTCAACACCCAGCTTTACGTGCAGCTCGACGGTCTCGTCAAACTTAGCCTTAGCGGTCTTCAGCATGGTATCGAAAGCTTCGCTGAGATCGTACAGCTTTGCACGCTCGACCAGCTTTGCGCTCTCTACATAATTCTTACCTTTGCGCATGTTGTTTATTTCCTCCTTATAGTGGTTGTTCGGACCTTTGGTCCTCCCACATTGCGGCTCTAAACTCGCCGCACTTTCAAATTGCAAAATTATACCTGAGTGATCGGGTACGTTAAGAAATTACTCCTTAACGACAACGCCCATGCTGCGGGCAGTGCCGGCGATCATGCTCATGGCAGCTTCCACGCTGGCAGCGTTCAGGTCGGGCATCTTCTGCTCGGCGATGGCGCGAACGTCTTCGATGCTGATCTCAGCGACCTTGGTCTTGTTGGGGACGCCGGAACCGCTCTTGATGTTGCAAGCCTTCTTGATCAGAACGGCTGCGGGGGGAGTCTTCGTGATGAAAGAGAAGGAACGGTCAGCGTAAACAGTGATAACAACGGGGATGATCAGATCGCCCATGTTCTTGGTACGCTCGTTGAATTCCTTGGTGAACTGCATGATGTTAACACCGTGCTGGCCCAGAGCGGGACCAACAGGGGGAGCGGGGGTTGCTCGACCTGCGGGAATCTGCAGCTTAATCAAACCTACTACCTTTTGTGCCACTTTCGTGCACCTCCTAATAATAATGTGGTAAAAATGAGCTTACGCTCTCCCACCGACGCGGGGGTTTCGGGGTTGGCTTTTGCCTTATTGTTCCAGTGCGGCAACCTGGCCGAACTGAAGTTCCACCGGGGTTTCCCGGCCGAACATAGAGACAGTCACCTTGACGGTCTTGGTTGCAACGTCGATCTCGTCGACCTTGCCGATAAAGCCGTCCAGAGGACCATCGGTGACCTTGACGCTGTCGCCCACCTGGTAAGAAAGCTTGGTCTCTGCCAGCTTTTCCACACCCATGGATGCGACTTCTTCATCGGTCAGCGGCACCGGCTTGGAGCCGGGTCCTACGAAACTGGTAACGCCGCGGGTGTTCCGCACAACATACCAGCTTTCGTCGGTCATGACCATCTTGATCAGGACATAACCGGGGAACATTTTACGTTCCACTTCTTTGGGGCCATTGTCCCGGATCTCCGTCACGGTCTCGAGGGGAACGCGGATATCCAGGATGATGTCCTGCAGACTTCTGTTCTCTACAGTCTTCTGGATGGTTGCGGCTACTTTGTTTTCATAGCCGGAGTACGTGTGCACCACATACCATTTCGCGCTTTCCGCCATGTCAGACCTCCTTAGGATACCAGACGTGCGATCAGGTCGCGAACACTGCCGAAGACAACGTCCAGGATAGTAACCAGGACGCAGACTGCGACGGCCACAACGATGACCACGATGGTGTTCTTGACAACCTGCTTGCCATTGGGCCAAACGACCTTCTTGGCTTCGCTCTTCAGTTCACGGAACCACTTTGCAACACGGCTGAACAAGCCGGGCTTCTTGTGGTCCTTCTGAACCTTTTCGCTCTTCTTGGGCTGTACGGCCTCTGCCTGAACAGAAGTGTCAACAGCCTTGTTCTCTTCTGCCATCAGTGCACCTCTTTCCTTACTTGGTTTCTCTGTGTAAGGTGTGCTTTCTGCAGAAAGGACAGTACTTGTTCATTTCAAGACGGTCAGGCGTGTTCTTCTTGTTCTTGGCCGTGTTGTAATTTC
>JAFYMZ010000070.1 GCA_017548175.1 Clostridia bacterium
AGACTGCCGTCCTTGAACAGTTTCAGGGGTCCCATGGTCAGCCAACTGTCACCCTGATAGGCAGGATGCTCGCGCTCACCGGAGCGGAGGAACTGGGCAAACTGGTCGGGATGCTGGAAGCAGACCTGGTGGCGATAGCGCAGCGGTGCAGCGCCGCGGGCGTAGATCTGGCGCATCATTTCGAAAAACTGCGGACCCATCGCAGCGCTGCGGGACGTGCCGGCATCGTTGCTCTGTACCGAAGTCAGACCGTGTGCGACTGCGTAATCCATAGTGCGCAGCAGCAGGGCCTCCTGCTCTTCGATGGAGGGGGAGGGGATCAGGTCGACGGCATAGCGGCAGGCGTTTTCTGTGAAAATGCCGTTGGGCTGGCCGTCTTCGCCAAACTCAAAGGTGCCGCCGGCATACTGGGGCGAGTCCGCCGTCAGTCCCAGCAGTTCAATGGCGCGGGTATTGGTGGTGAGGATGTGGCCGCAGATGCGCTCCAGCACGATGGGAATATCGGTTGCGATCCGATCCAAATCATGGCGCGTAGGGATGCGGGGTACATCAAAGAGGTCTTGGTTCCAGCCTACGCTATGCAGACCCTGCTCCCGTGCCTTGGGATTTTCCGCCAGGAAGGCTTTGCAGCGGCTGATCAGATCCTCTACCGAGGTGCAGCCGCAAATGTCCACCCGTGCCAGCTGATCGGCAATGTGCAGCAGATGCAGGTGGGAGTCGTTGAGTCCGGGGATGACGGTGCGGCCGCCGCAATCGTAGACTGCGGCTTCCGGCGCCTGTGCCAGCAGGTCGGCGCTATCGCCCACGGCGGCAATGCGGCCGTTTTCCACCAACAGGGCGGAAGCGAAGCGGTCGCGCTCTAAATAAATTTTTCCGTTGATCAGGATAGTCTGTTCCATAAATAATTGCTCCTGTCTGAAACAGGCCGGTGAGTGGTTCACCGGCCTGTAAATTGTGTCTTACTTTTCTGCGTGACGGAAGGTGATCTTGTCACGGTGCTCGACCAAGGAATACTGCTTGAACAGGTCTTCTTCCCAAGCACTGTATTTTGCTTCGGCATAACGCTCTGCTGCGGTCTTATAGATGTTGGCGTTATCGCCGTCATAGTACATCAGATGCCAACCGTATTCGGTTTCGATCAGACCGTGATCGCCGGCCTTGCGGCCTTCTTCAAAGCACCACTTGTCAAAGTTTTCCACCATCTGGCCGGGATATACACCCTCGATCAGACCGCCCTTGGAGGCAGAGCCGTCGGCGCTGTTGTCCTGTGCCAGTTTGATGAAGTGATCCAGCGTGGGATTCTTCAGGTACTCGTTGTACAGTTTTTCGGCCTTGTCTTTGGCGGCAGCCTTGGAAGCCTCGTCGGTGCCGGCAAACTTGATCAGGACATGGCGCACGTCGGCATAGTACAGATCCTTATAATCGCCGGAATCGTATGCGCCGTCCCGGAGATATTCCTGATATTTGGAGGCCAGATACTGGGTGTTGACGTAAGAGGTGGTGGTGTAGGTGATGTAGGAAGCGACATCAACGCTCAGGTCAAAGGCGTGCTTCGGGTAGTCTTCGCCGCTTGCATAGCCGTATTTGGTGGCATCGGTCTCCAACTGATCCAGCAGTGCGGCCAATTCGCTCTTCTGAGTTTCGGTTAAAACAAAACCTTCCTTGGTTACGGCTTCGGAGATGATGACATCACGGGTCCACTGCATCAAGGCGTAATCGGTGAAGAAATCGGCCCAAGTGCGGGTGTCGTCGAACTTCTGGTCTTCGAAGGGCTTGTTCATATCCAGACCCATATAGGTCAGGGTCGTGCCGTACTGGGAGTACAGGTTGTAGAACTGACCCCAGTAGTAGTACATAAACATCTGGTTGGTCAGCTGCACACCGTTGCACTCGGCCACGATGTACTGGTCAGAGTCCATAGGACCGGTGTAGGGCTCTTTTCCAAACAAGTTATCCAAAAGTGTTTGAAACTGGGATTTAGTGGGGCCATCATAAGAATTGTTTTTGCTCATAAACAACAAGGCGAATACGCCCAGCAGGGTGCAGACGGCCAGAATCAAGGCGATCAGACCCAAGTTGTGCTTTTTTGCTTTGGGAGCGGCAGGTTCTTCGGTCTCGTATTCTTCGTCGTCTTCGTATTCGTCTTCGTACAGACCTTCTTCAGCGGGGACTTCCTGCTGCAGGGGTTCGTCAAAGGCTTGTGCTTCCTGTACGGAGGCAGCAGCCTGTGCTTCTTCGTTTTGGTTTGCGCCGCAGTCGGGGCAGGTGACCTGCTTTTCGTCCATGAGGGCGCCGCAATGTTTGCAATGCATTGGTATCAACTCCTTATCGGAAATACTATATCACAGGTGCAGTCCGGATGCAATAAAAAAATGCCGCCCTCCGAAGAGGGCGGCAGCAAGCACGAAGGCTTATTTCTTGTTCTTGTAGAAAGCCAGACCGATTACAGTAATAACGGCGAAGACGATCAGGTACCAGACGCAAGCCATGCGGTGACCCAGAATGGTAGCGGCGATCATAAAGATAGAGCCGGCAATGGCCAGACCGGGCAGAACGAAACGGTACAGGGGCTTTTCGCTGGTTTCCTTCTTCATCCAAGCAATAAAGATGGGGATGTAGAAGGCATACATGGTCAGGATGGGCATCTCGCTGGAGTCGAAGACGAAAGCACCGGTCCAAGTAGCGAACAGGTTGGACAGGAAGAAGTACAGACCCCATGCACCGCACATCATCAGAGCAAAGATGGCAGAGTTGGTAGCCATATTGCTGGTGGTGTCGATCTGCTTGAAGCTTTCGGGCTTGGGACCCTGACCGCGGATGGCCAGAGAGTACAGGCCACGAGTGCAGCCCAGCATCAGACCGTTGCAGGTGCCCATGCAGGAGATGGCGATGAACAGATTCAGCACGTTGCCCAGAACGCCGCCGAATACATTAGTGAAGGCTACGGTAGCGCCTTCGCCCATCAACTGCTCAACGGTAGCACCGCCGGCAACGCCGACGAAATACATAATGTAAACCACGATGGTGATGATACCGCCAACGATCAGTGCGCGGGGCAGATTCTTCTTGGAATCCTTCAGTTCGGCATTGATACTGGTGGTGATGATCCAACCTTCGTAAGCGAAGGCGGTTGCGCAAACAGCGGCAAACAGAGGATTGCCGGCCACAGTCGCAGTAGATGCATAATCAAAGTTATTTGCCAGAGTACCGTTGGCAACACCGTAAACGATACCGACGATGGCCATCAGACCCAGGGGAATCAGCTTGATCACAGTGGTGCTGACCTGGAACTTACCGGCCAGTTTGGGGGACAGGGCGTTCATGGCATAAGCCAGGATCAGGTACAGAGCGGTCAGAGCCATGCACTCGGGGCCAACGATGCAGCCACCCTCTGCAGCGGGGATCAGCAGGGGGAAGTCGGGGTTGACGGAAGTAACAAAGACCAGCGTATAACGTGCGGACAGCCAAGCCAGCACGGAAGTCAGGCAGGGGTAATAAATGGTGCTCATAAACCAGCCGATGATATAGGCGTACTTGCTGCCTACGGTAGCCTCGGCATAGTCCACGATGCCGTTGACGCGCTCATACTTCTGTGCCATACGGGCAAAGGGCAGGATGCAGATCAACATAATGGCACCGCCGATGATCCATGCGATGATGCCGGTGGTCATATCGCCGCCGGTCTTTTCCAGAATGGCCTGCGCCTTAAAGAAGACACCGCTGCCGATAATTGTACCGACGACCATACAAATGGCGGTCAAAAGACCGTACTTTTTCTCTAACTTCTGTTCCATACATTTCCCTCTTCTCTTGATTTCTTAGGAAGTTGACTTCACTCTATCACTTTATAGTGAAAAAGTCAACTGTACTTACGAAATTTTTTCAATAATAAAAAGAACTGGTAAAATCTCGCAACTTGTGCTATACTCTATAGTTGAAATGCAAATGATGCAGACAAGGAGAAAGGAAGGTCGCGGTATGAAGCTGTTTCGTGAAGAGGGCGCTTGGCGCAAAGGCAATCTGCACACCCATACTACCATTTCGGACGGACAGAGATCGGTAGAAGAGAGCGCAGCGCTGTATAAGGCTGCGGGCTATGAGTTTTTGGCCATTACCGATCATCATAAAAACTATATGGGCGGAGAGATGGACGGTCTGCTGCTGCTGGCCGGTGTGGAACTGCACAACAACGGCTTTTCTCCCATCCGCCGCTGCTATCATATCACCGGCATCGGAATTCAGCAGCCGGTAGAGATCCCTTCCAACAGTCCGCCGCAGGATCTGGTCAATGCCCTGCGTGATGCCGGCGCGTTTGTCACGCTGGCACATCCCGCCTGGTCGCTGATGACCTATGAAGAAGTGGACGCACTGGAGGGCTATGACGCCATTGAGATTTGGAACGGTGTCAGCGGCGTGTATTCCGGCCGTGGCGACAGCAGCGCGTATATCGATGTGCTGGCTGCCCGCGGCAAACTGGTGCCCTTTACCGCAGTGGATGATACCCATTATTATAAAAAGGACCAGTTTTCCGGTTTTGTGCGGGTAAAGACCACCGAATGTACGCAGGATGCCATTATTGAGGCACTGCGCAGCGGACAGTTCTATTCTTCGCAGGGTCCGGAGATCCATCAGATCACCATCGATGACGAGACCAATGTGGTCAGCGTGGAGACTTCGCCGCTGCAGTCTGTCATTTTCTATACCGACAGTTTCTATGCCCCCGGCCGTGTGGTAGAGGCGGAAGAAGGCGGTGCTGTCACGCAGGCATCTTATACCCCTACACGCTGGGATCACGTGGTGCGTGTGGAAGGCATCGACCACGAAGGCAAGCGTGTCTGGAGCAATTATATCAAACTGAACCGGGAGTAAGTTCCCGTCTGTATTTTGGAGGAAATTATGCGCAAGACAAAAATCGTGTGCACCATCGGCCCGGCTTGTGAGAGCCGAGAGAAGATCGTAGGTCTGTGCAAGGCCGGTATGAATGTGGCCCGCCTGAACTTCTCTCACGGCACCCATGAAGAGCATCAGAGCCGGATCGATGTGATCAAGGAAGTGCGTCAGGAACTGGGTCTGCCCATTGCACTGTTGCTGGATACCAAGGGCCCCGAGTACCGCATCCGCACGTTTGCGGAAGGTAAGGTCACGCTGGAAGTCGGAGATGAGTTTACCTTTACCACCCGTGAAGTGGTGGGTGACCGGACTTGCGTGTCGGTCAACTATGGCAAACTGCACGAGGAAATGCAGCCCGGTGACCCCATTCTGCTGAACAACGGCCTGCTGAAGTTTGCCGTTGAGCGCATTGAGGGGCAGGATATTCACTGCAAGGTGGTCAACGGCGGCGTGCTGTCCGATCGCAAGAGCATGAGCTTCCCCGGCAAGGTCATCAAGCAGGCATATCTGTCCGAGCAGGACAAGAAGGACCTCGCTTTTGGCGTGAAAAACGGCGTGGACTTCATCGCCTGTTCGTTTGTGTCCGTCAAGCAGGACTTGCTGGACGTGCAGGCATATCTGGATACACTGGGCGCCGGCCACATCGGCCTGATCGCCAAGATCGAAAATCAGTCGGGCATCGACAACATTGAGGAAATCTGTCAGGCTTGCGACGGCATTATGGTAGCCCGCGGCGATATGGGCGTGGAAGTGGCCTTTGAGCAGCTGCCTGCCATTCAGAAGAAGCTGATCACCCTTTGCCGCTTGCAGGGTAAGCGCGTGATCACTGCCACCGAGATGCTGGAGTCGATGATCACCAACCCCCGTCCTACCCGTGCAGAGATCTCTGACGTGGCCAATGCGGTGTATGACGGTACCAGCGCCATTATGCTTTCCGGTGAAACCGCAGCCGGTCAGTACCCCATTGAGGCGGTAGAGACCATGGCGAAGATCGCCGAGGCGACCGAGCGCAATATCAATTTCAAAAAGAGATTCCGCAATGCGGAGTTTGAGATCGCCAATGAGGTGGACGCCATTTCTCACGCCACCTGCGGCATGGCCGGTGATCTGGAAGCAAAGGTCATCGTGGCCTGCACCATTTCCGGTGCCACTGCACGGATGGTTTCCCGCTTCCGTCCCGCGGTGCCCATTATCGGCTTGACCACCGATGAGAGCACTTGGCGCAGACTGGCACTGTCCTGGGGCGTGATCCCTGCCCTGTGCGAGACCTATACGTCGGTGGACGTGCTGTTCTATATGGCAAAGAAGATCGCGGGCCAGACGCTGGCGCTGAACAAGGGCGATAAGATCGTCATCACCGGCGGCAGCACCAGCGGCCGCGCCGGCAGCACCAACCTGATCAAAATCGAGCAGTGGGATTAAGATCCCAAGTAAAAACAGAAAATCCGCAGACCGAGCAGTTCGGTCTGCGGATTTTTTGTATAAAGAAAACC
>JAFYMZ010000071.1 GCA_017548175.1 Clostridia bacterium
AACGGCGAGCTGAATCATCGGCTGACCTCCCCCAAGTATCACGCCGACAAGCTGTATCTGGCCAGACTGGATCTGCCCGCGGACGAAAGTGACCGCGCGGCCTTTGCGGAAGGCTTGGATCTGGGTGATTTCACCACCATGCCTGCGGTGCTGGAGCCGGGCGCAACGGAACTGGAGTGGTATGTGACCATTCAAGAGGGTAAATTTCACCAAGTAAAACGGATGTTTCACGCCCGCGGCAAAGAGGTGCAGTATCTGAAACGGCTGCGCATCGGCACGCTGGAACTGGACGAAACGCTGGCTTTGGGCGCATTTCGCCCCCTGACAGAGGCAGAAAAAGCCGGAATTTTCACCATTGCCGGAATGCAAGCCTGATTTTTCGGTAAAATTCACAAAAAAATTGAAAATTCTTGTTGAAAAAAACGAAATGATGGTGTAAAATATCCATACGGAATTTGAGAGATTTATCTAAATTGACCAAAGGGTGAGAAGAATGGCAGCAAGACTGTTTCAGAGCATACTGCTGGAAGTAAAGAATAAGGTATCGTTTGTCATGGGTATCGTGGATGCACAGGGCAACATTGTCTCCTGCACCGAGCTGCGGCACATCGGCGAGACGCTGCCTTGCGGTGAGGAATTCATCGAGAGCGGCGCAGAAAGCGGCGAGGCAGACGGATATACCTTCTGCAAGCTGGAAAGCTATGATAATGGCGCAAGATATGCCGTGTTTGCACGGGAGACCAGTGAGGCAGCCTATCTGGCCTGCAGCATCACTGCCGTGGCCATCAGCAACAGCAAGTCGCTGTACGATGAGAAGCATGACAAGCAGACCTTCGTGAAGAAGATCATTCTGGACAACATCCTGCCCGGTGATATTTACACCAAGGGCCGTGAGATGCAGTTCCAGAACGAGGCAAAGCGCATCGTATATTTGATCCGCACCCAGGAGCGCCGCGATGTGGCGCTGGTGGATCTGCTGCAGCGGATGTTCCCCGACCGACAGAAGGACTTTGCCGTTACCGTCAACGAGCGTGAAGTGGTACTGGTGAAGGAACTGAAGACCGGTGACAGCCGCGAGATCAACCGCTATGCCAAGGAGATCGACGAGGCTGTGCAGCAGGAGATGGAAGCAGAGCACGTGCTGGGCATCGGTGCCGTGGCACACACCCTGAAGGATATCGCACGTTCCTTTAAAGAGGCGCAGGTGGCCGTGGATATCGGCAACGTCTTTGACGAGAACATCACCGTCATGAACTACGAGAATCTGGGTATCGGCCGTCTGATCTATCAGCTGCCCACCACCCTGTGTGAGATGTTCCTGTCCGAGGTCTTCCGCAAGGGCAGCATTGAGTCTCTGGATGAAGAGACGCTGTTCACCATTCAGAAGTTCTTTGAGAACAGCCTGAACGTGTCTGAGACCTCCAGAAAGCTGTTTGTACATCGTAATACGCTGGTGTATCGACTGGAAAAAATCAAGAAGATCACCGGACTGGACCTGCGTGAGTTTGACAACGCCATCGTGCTGAAGGTGGCACTGATGGTCAAGAAATACCTGAAGTCCAGAGAAAATTATATCTAAGCCTCGCTTTTGCGGCGGTGGCTTGGCCGCGGCCGCATGGGCACAGGGAACCCTGTGCCCATTCCGTGTCTTTATCCGTCCTCATTTTTGCGCCGGTACTCTGTGAAAACATACAGGATATGTCGGCGTTTGACCCTGGTTTGGAGGAATCCCCATGCTGAAACTCGATCACGTAAGTAAAACATATCCCAACGGAACCCATGCCCTTCGCGACGTCAGTCTGACGGTGGAGGATGGCGAGTTCCTGTTTGTGGTGGGCCCTTCCGGCAGCGGAAAGTCCACCATGCTCAAGCTGCTCACCGCTGAGGTGGAACCCACGCAGGGCGAGATCCACGTGAACGGCTTTGACGTAAGCAACATCCGTCAGCGGGATATTCCGTACCTGCGCCGCACCATCGGCGTGGTGTTTCAGGATTTCCGCCTGATTGAAAATAAATCGGTGTACGAAAACGTGGCCTTCGTTATGCGGGCCGTAGGTGCACCTGCCCGTACCATCAAAAAGCGGGTCAGTTATGTGCTGGATCTGGTGGGTGTGCTGCACAAGGCACGTCGTCTGCCCAGTGAACTGTCGGGCGGTGAGCAGCAGCGCGTGGCCATTGCAAGAGCGCTGGTGAACAACCCCGATGTGATCATCGCAGACGAGCCGACCGGCAATCTGGACCCCTCCCGCAGCCTGGAACTGATGCTGCTGATGGAGAAAATCAACAGTCTGGGCACCACCGTGCTGGTGGTCACCCACGAAAAGGAACTGGTCAACGAGTTTGGCAAGCGTGTGGTAGCCATTGACGGCGGACAGATCGTCAGCGACCGCACCGGTGGCTATTACGGCGAGACCGAAATCGGACATATGATGGCCAAGATGGATCGTTCGGAGCCTGCAAAACCGGTACACAAGCCCGTGCGGAAGGAAGAACCGGAGATCCAGCCTGCGGTGGAACGCCGCAGCGATGCAGGTCTGGAGATCCCCGGATTTATGCGGAGCCGCAGCAAGGAACAGGAGGATCGGACGAATGGCTAAAAAGAAGAAAATGCGTTCATCCAGCGGTCTGGGCTACTTTATCCGCGAAGGTCTGCGGGGCATCGGCTCGCATAAGTTTATGAGCTTTGCGGCAGTAGGCGTCATTGCGGCCTGTCTGCTGGTCACCTCTACCTTCAGTCTAGTGGCATATAACATCGGACAGGTGGTAAAAAGCCTGGAGGAGCAGAGCGAAGTGCTGATCTATGTGGATGAGACCTATACCCAGGATCAGGCCAAGGCGCTGGAAGAAACGCTGGAAGCGGTAGAGAATGTAAAAGATGCGGTGTTCGTCAGCAAGGAAGAGGCCTTTGCGGCATATCTGGAAACCTTGGGCGACGATGCATATATCATGGAAGATCTGGTGGATGACAACCCCCTGCGCGACGGCTATCGGATCTTTTTGAAGGATGTTTCCCTGCATGAGGAAACGGTCAGCGCGCTGGAGCGTGTGGATGGCATCGCCGATGCCACCAGTTCCCGCGAGGTGTTCCAGCGACTGGTGCAGATCCGCCGCGTGGTGGATATCGTATCGCTGACGCTGGTGGCACTGCTGGGCGCGGTCAGCGTCTTCATCATTTCCAACACCGTTAAGCTGGCGATGTTTGCACGCCGTGATGAAATCGGCATCATGAAGATGGTGGGTGCAACCAACCGGTTCATCCGGGCGCCGTTTGTAGTAGAAGGCGTGATTTTGGGTGTGTGCGCCGCGCTTTTGGCATTTTTTGTGCAGTGGGGCGTGTATCATTACATTGCCAGTCAGTTGTCTGCCGGAACCGGTGTGCTGACGCTGCTGCCCTTTGAGAGCTTTGCCTCCGGTCTGACCAAAATCATGGCGGCAGCCGGTCTGGTCTTTGGTATCGGCGGCAGTACGTTGACCATCCGTAAGTTTATGAAGGTGTGATGCTATGAAGAAATACAACGAACGTAAAGCGTGGAAACAGTGGATCGTCAGGTTGCTGGCACTGGCACTGGCGCTGCTGATGCTGGGCTCGGTGCTGCTGAGCCTGCCGGTATTCGGCATCACGCAAAGCGAGGTAGACGCCCTGAAGAAAGAGGCAGATGCCGCGAAAAAGGAAAAAGATCGTCTGGCAAAAGAACTGGCGGCGGCAAAAAACGATGCCAGCAAGCTGGAAAATCAGATCGTGTTGCTGGATCGCCAGATGGAAGCGGCGGAAGCGGAAATCGAAGCGCAGCAAAAACTGGTAGAGGAACTGGGAAAACTGGTGGAGGAAAAGCGCCGGGAGCTGGAACGCAGCCAGACGGCACTGGATGAGCAGTATGAGCTTTCCCGCCAGCGCATCCGCTTTATGGCGGAGTACGGCAACACCAGTTACCTGCAGATCCTGCTGTCGGCTGATAACTTTTATGATTTCCTCAGCCGTCTGGAGGTTATCCGACAGGTGTCGGTGTCCGACCAGAAGCTGCTGGAAAGTCTGCGAACCGGCAAAGACACGGTAGAACGGCAGAAGGAATCGCTGGACAGCAGCTTTGCCGAGGCAGAAGCGCTGAAGGCTGATCTGGAAAAGAATGTGCAGACGCTGCAGGGACAGCGCGATCAAAAGGATAAGGATCTGACCGAACTGGAAAACAAGAAGGATCAGATCAACTCCGATTATGCGGATGCCATTGAAAAGGCAGAGCAGCTGATGGAAGATTACCAGAAGGCTGCTGCTGAATATTCGGCACAGAATCCCTATGTAGAGGGTGACTGGTATTGGCCTCTGCCTCAGACGAATAACGTGATCACCAGTGAGTACGGCTACCGTACCCATCCTGTTACGGGAAAATGGAAGCTGCACACCGGTATCGACCTGCGCGCAGCCAAGGGCGTAAAGATTTTTGCAGCCAAGGGCGGTACTGTGGTGACTTCGGAGTATAGCAGCGCATGGGGTCATTATGTGATCATCAGTCACGGCGGCGGCTATACCAGCCTGTATGCTCATATGACCAAGCGATTGGTCAAAGTGGGCGACAAGGTGAAGGCGGGACAGAACATCGGTACCGTCGGCAGTACCGGTTATTCTACCGGCGCGCATCTGCACTTTGAACTGCGGAAGAACAACACCTCCTATGACCCGATGAAGGAATACCCCAAGTTCAAAGTGGTCTATAAATAAGCACCGAAGGAGCAATCCATGAAGAAACAGATCAAACTCAGCACGGCATTGATGCTGATGCTGCTGACGGTGGTCAGCACCTTCAACATCACATTCTTCGTTGCCGGCGAGCTTTATAACGACAGACTGGGCAATCTGTCCCAGACAGAGGACCGGTACAGCAAGCTGAAGGAACTGGCCGAAATCGTCGAGACCTATTTTGTAGGTGAGTATGACGAGTCGGCGGCCATCGAAGGCGCACTGGCCGGCTATATCGCAGGTCTGGGCGACCGTTGGAGCGGGTATTATACCGTAGACGAGACGCTGGCCCAGAAAAAGGAAGACGCCACCAGTTATGTGGGCGTGGGTCTGACTTATTCCGGCGCATCCGATAACCCCTACACCATCGTCTCCGTTACCAACGGCGGTCCTGCGGCAACGGCCGGCATCCGTCCCGGTGACGTGATCGTGGCGGTAGACGGTCGCTTGGTCAGTGAGTTGGGCGAGAACGAGAGCCTTAATTCGGTGGTTGGCGGCGAAGAAGGCAGCGAAGTGTCCATCACCGTGACCCGCGGTCTGGAGACGCTGACCTTTACCATGAAACGTGCCAAGGTGATGAAGGAATCGGTGTATACCGAAATGCTGGAGCATAACATCGGTTATGTTTACATCGACGGCTTTGACCAGAACGCCGGCACGGAGTTCAAGACCAAGGTGAACACCCTGGTGGCAGACGGTGCCAAGGCACTGGTGTTTGACGTGCGGTTCAATCCCGGCGGATACCTGACGGTGATGCGGGATATGCTGGACCTGCTGCTGCCTTCCGGCACGGTGATCAGCACTGTGGATAAGACGGGCAAGACGACGGAGTATTCTTCCGACGCCAATTGTCTGGACCTGCCCATGGCCGTGGTGGTCAATCAGCATTCCTACAGCGCAGCGGAGTTCTTTGCCGCAGCACTGCAGGAGTACCGCAAGGCTGAAGTGGTGGGCATCGCCACCACCGGCAAGGGATATTCCCAGCAGCGGATCACCCTCAGCGACGGTTCTTCCGTGAACCTGTCCACCGCCCGGTACTATACCCCCTTGGGTAAGAATCTGGCCGGTGTGGGCGTGATGCCCGATTATCCCGTGGTCGTGCCCGAAGAAGAGGCCAACCAGTATTATTATCAGACCAAGGTGATTGACAGCAGCCTGCGTCAGGCCATGAACGTGATGATGCAGAAACTGGGCATTCCTCTGCCCCAGCCCGACACCGAGGGCAGCGGCAGTACGGCCCCTGTGACCGATCCGGAAGCGTAATCAAGTTTGCCTTGACATCCGGGGCAAGCACTCATATAATAAGGAAACGAAACGAAACATAAGGGAGAGATGCCATATGGCAAAGCAGTATAAACTGACCAAAGAGAAGCTGGAAGAGCTCCAGCAGGAATTGGAATATATCAAGAATGTCCGTGAAAACGAAGTCGCAGAGCAGATCAAGATCGCCCGTGGCTTTGGTGACCTGTCCGAGAACAGCGAGTACGATGAAGCAAAGAACGAGCAGGGCAAGCTATATTCCCGCAAGGCTGAGATTCAGGCCATTCTGGACAACTATGTGCTGATCGACGAGACCGCTGCCATCGAGAAGGGCGTTTCCATCGGCTGCGAAGTTACCGTAGAGATGGGCGGCAGAGAGGCTACCTACTCCATCGTCGGTTCTCAGGAAGCCGATCCCCGCAAGAATTGCATTTCCGACGAGTCCCCCGTGGGCAAGGCTCTGATGGGCCACTATGCCGGCGAGACCGTCACCGTGGAAGCACCTGCCGGCAGCTTTGCCTGCAAGATCATCAGCATCGCCCGATAAATAAGGGAAGTCACCGGCCCCACTGTGGGGCTGAGTAAATAGAAAAGGAATGAGGAACATGGACGAAAACCGCAACGCCGTTATGCCGGAAGCCGAAACCGAAGAAAGCCTCAGCGAGATCCTGCAGATTCGCCGGGATAAGCTGTCTGCCATGCAGGCCGAGGGCCGCGATCCTTTTGCACAGGTGCGTTTTGACCGTACCAGCAACAGTCAGGAGATCCTGAACAATTTCGAGACCATGGAGAACCAGACCGTGGCCATCGCCGGTCGTATTATGTCCAAGCGTGACATGGGTAAGGCTTCTTTCTGCCACATTCAGGACCAGCAGGGTCGCATCCAGCTGTATGTCAAGATCGATGAGCTGGGTCAGGAAGAGTACGAGCGCTTCAAGAAGCTGGACATCGGCGACATCGTGGGCGTCCACGGCTTTGTGTTCCGTACCCGCCGCGGTGAGATCTCCGTGCATGTGCAGGATTATGTGCTGCTGAGCAAGAGCCTGCTGCCCCTGCCCGAGAAGTATCACGGCCTGAAGGACGTGGATACCCGTTACCGTCAGCGTTACGTGGATCTGATCGTCAACCCCGAGGTGCGCGACACCTTTATCAAGCGCAGCATCGCTCTGCGTGAGA
>JAFYMZ010000072.1 GCA_017548175.1 Clostridia bacterium
CTGTGGCCGCACAGCTTTTCCAGAACACTCTCTAACTTTCCTTGAATGGTATCACGATCCGGCTGACGCTCCCAGCCGTAAAAGCGAGTACCATCATAAGCGATCGTCAACTTATAGTTCTTTTCCATGGTCATCACTCAACGAAATACACATAGTTTTCCTTGCGGGGGCCGGCGACAGGCACATCCCCGTCGATATATCCCAGAATGCAGTTGCCTACACCCTCATAGTCCCCTTCAATGCCCAGAGAAGCCAGAATCTCTTTTCCCTCAGGCGTATCATAGACTTCCCGTGCGCGGTTGATCCAACAGCTGCCAATCCCCAGCGCATGAGCTGCCAGCATCAGGTTGCCCATCACCAAAGAACCATCATATACATGGTTGGCGTTTGCTCTGTCCGCCAGCACCACCAGAACCACCGGTGCGCCGTAGAACGGATCACTCTCGCTGCCCAGCACCTTTGCGTTCAGCGCAGACATCTTATCACGCAGTTCCTTGTTGGTCACGGCAATAATAATCGGGGACTGCTGATTTTTGCCCGTAGGCGCATATGTTCCGGCCTCAGCAATCGTTTCAATCACTTCACGGGGCAGCATATCTGCCTTATAGCGGCGAATACTTCTTCGCTCTCTCAGATTTTGCAGGGCATCCATTGTCATTCTCCTTTTATGCGATCCAGCCCATCAACTGCACGAAATTCCACAGCAGCTTGCAGCCGTAGAAGATGATTACCGCGCCGCAAATCTTGTTGATAATCGTCAGGATCTTGTCGTTGAAGCGAGCTGAGAACAGAGAGATCAGCGCAGAAATACCCAAAAACCATGTGACGCTGGCGCTGGCAAAGCCACCAATAAAGAAAGCGTCTGTGCCGGCAGGCAAACTGGCGCGGAATGCGCCCAGCATCATCGTACCGTCAATAATTGCCTGAGGATTGAACCATGTAACAACGCACGCAGAGGTAATTACTTTCCAGATGGGCAGATTCACATTGGTGCTGGTATCCATTTTCGCCTTGGAACGCAGCAGTCCGATACCGATCCAGATCACGATCAGGCTGCCAACTGCCAGAATCACTTTCTGCAGCCAAGGCAGCGCCTGCATCAGCGCGCCCACGCCGAGGAAACAGGCAAGACCCAGCGTAATGTCAAAAAAGATGACGATCAGCGCCGTGAGAAACACGCGGCCGCGCTTCTGCGTCAGCGCCGTGTTGATAACAAACAAATTCTGAAGACCGATGGGTGCCACATAGGCAAGGCCCATGGTCAGTCCCTGCAGATAAATATCCATAAAACGTATTTACTCCTTTTTTCTTACTTGCTATAATCGTACCATAAATCGCAAAAAAAGCAAGAACGCAACATTTTATGAGCAGGTAAGGAGGAACTAACCGTGTCCCATTATGATTGCCCCTGTATGGAGCGCTGCCCGCTGCACTACGCCATGAACCTCATCGGCGGCAAATGGAAGGTGCAGATCCTGTGCGCCGTTACCAATGCAGACTCTATCCGTTATAACGCACTGCGCGCCAAATTGGACGGTGTAAGCAACACGGTGCTGTCCGGCGCGTTGAAGGAACTGGAGGAAAGCGGCCTCATCCACCGCGAAGTCTTTCCCGAGGTGCCCATCCGCGTGGAGTATAGCCCCACCGAAAGCTGCCGCAAGCTGCTGCCAATTCTTGAGCAGCTGTCCGACTGGGCAGAAGATCAGATGGCACAAAGTTAAAATACACTTCCCTCCGGACAGCAAAAGTGCTATAATACTGGCAATCATCTTTTACCTTTTCATTGAAAGGACGTTTTTTCTATGTATCGTATCGGTATCGATCTGGGCGGCACCAATATTGCCGTCGGTGTAGTGAATGAAAAATATGAGATCGTCGCCCACCACAGTGTGCCTACGCTGGCTTCCCGCCCCGCTGCGGAAGTGATCGCCGACATGGGCAACGCAGTGGAGGCCGCGCTGGCCAAGGCAGGCGTGTCCATCGACCGGTGCGAGAGCATCGGTATCGGCTCTCCCGGCACTTGTGACAGTGAGCAGGGCGTGGTGGCCCGCGCTTACAATCTGGGCTGGTTTGACGTGCCCGTGTGCGCTATGCTGCAGCAGCGTTTCGGCGTTCCCGTGCGCCTGAGCAACGATGCCAACTGCGCAGCTCTGGCCGAAACGGTGGCCGGCGCTGCCATCGGCTGCGAGAATATGGTGCTCATCACGCTGGGTACCGGCGTGGGCGGCGGCATCATCATCGACGGCAAGATCTATGCCGGCATGCGCTCTGCCGGCGCTGAACTGGGCCATACCCTGCTGGTGCTGGACGGTGAACCTTGCACCTGCGGCCGCCGCGGCTGCTGGGAGACGTATGCCTCCGCCACCGCCCTCATCCGTCAGGCAAAGAAGGCCGCTGACGAGCACCCCGAATCCCTGCTGGCGCAGGCCGAGGAGATCACCGGCCTTGCCGTCTTTCAGGCTGCCGACAAGGGCGACAGCGTGGCACAGGCCGTGATTGACCGCTACTGCGTGTATGTGGCCGCCGGTTTTACCGATCTTGTCAACTCTCTGGCTCCCGAGATGATTCTGCTGGGCGGCGGCATCAGCCGTCAGGGCGAACGGATCTTGGCGCCCATCCGCGAGTACGTGATCAACAACTGCTTCGGCCAGAAAGACGGTGCCATTCCCGTCATCCGCGCCGCAGCCCTCGGCAACGAAGCCGGCATCATCGGCGCCGCAGCCCTCTGATCTCGCCCTCGATTCTCCCCCCTAATCAACCAAGGCGCGGGGCTGCTTGATCCCTTTATCTTTCTTTATTGACGAAAAAAAGGAGCGCAACTCGCGCTCCTTTTTTCATTTCACTGAAAGATTTTTCAATCTTTCTCATTTCTTCGCGGCGGCCTGCAGAAACTCCAGCCGCTCGCGCACCAGTTCGCGGTACAAAGCATCCGCCGTCCACGCCACATTGGTGGGCGTAATGGCGGCTTTCAGCGCCACATCCGCCCCCTCGCGCATCAAGCCCTGAATGAAAAAGTCCAGCAGAATCCCCGGCAGCTGCAGCACCAGCATTTCTTCGCCGAACGGGCGCAGGGCACGGCAGTCATTTCCTTCGCCCCGCAGCACCTGTCCAATGGTGCAGCCGTGACGCTTTTGATCCACGCAAACAACACGCGCCGACAACTTTTGGCACAGAGCGCGGATAACTTTTTCTTTTTCCGGGGAAATATTGTATAACAGAACCATCGCTTCCATAGGTCACACTCCTTTGTTTTCCTATTATACCACATTTTCTCGCCGCGACAGTGGCTTTTGCATCAGATAAATGAAAGTAATTTGTAAATTTTCTTCGTTTTTTCTTTTCTTTTTCCGTTTTGGTTGGTATACTGTTGAAGAATCAAACACAAACCACCCCTTAAAGGAGTTCTATACATGAAGCATTCCAAAAAACTTGCCATCCTGCTGGCTCTGGTCTTATCTCTGACGGTTCTGTGGGGCTGCGGCCAAAAAGAGCCTCAGCTGCCTGAAGAGCAGCCGAATCCGGGCGAGGAACAGCAGCAACAACAGCAGC
>JAFYMZ010000073.1 GCA_017548175.1 Clostridia bacterium
CGGAATGGGACTGACCGAAAATCGACAGCTTGATATGTTCACCGTATACGCTGCTCATGGTCATACCTCCTGGTCTGCCGGGCTGATTTTACCGCCCAGCCTTTGATAATCGGCCCAAAAAGCCGGATAAGATTTCTCTACCGCCTGCGCACCGGTAACGGTGACAGGTCCCTGTGCTAGGATAGCCGCCACGGCAGCCGACATGGCAATGCGATGATCGCCAAAGGCGCTGACGGTGCCGCCCTGCAGCGGCTTGCCCCCTTGAATGATCAGGCCGTCGGGCAATTCCTGCACCGTGCCGCCCAATGCTTCCAGCAGCGCACGGACCGCTTCCAGCCGGTCGCTTTCCTTTATGCGCAGGCGCGCAGCACCGGTGATGCGAGTCTCCCCTGCTGCACCGGCAGCCACAATACTGACTACGGGCACCAGATCGGGCACGTTGGAGGCATCCAGTTCGATGCCCTTCAGATCGCCGCCGCGAACGGTAACGGAATCGCCGCTGCACTGCACTTCTGCACCGAACCGGCGGAGAATGGACAGGATCTCTTTATCGCCCTGAGGGGATTCCGGGTCCAATCCGGTCATCGTCACACCCTCGCGGGACAGCGCACCGGCACACAGCCAAAAAGCGGCGTTGGACCAGTCACCCTCTACCACCGCCTCCGTCGGCGGATGATAGGACTGTCCGCCGGGGATCCAATATCCGTGTTCCGTTTCTTCTACGGAAACACCGTACCGGCGCAATGCGCGAAGGGTCATATCAATATAATCCACAGACTCCCGCTTTCCGGTGACAGTCAATGTGCTGTCTCCCGGCAGCAGGGGCAATGCGAACAACAGACCGCTGATGTACTGCGACGATACGTCACCGGGCAGCGTATATGCACCGCTGCGCAGGCTGCCGGACAATGCCAGCACGTCTTCCGCACACCGCTGCAGCCGCATCCCGTGGCCCGTCAGTTCCGCATCCAGCGGAGCAAGGGGTCTCTGGGGCAAACGACCCTCCATCCGGCACAGGCCGGAGTACCCCAGCGCACCGGCAACGGGCAGCAAAAAGCGTAAAGTAGATCCGCTTTCCCCCGGTTGTAATAATTCACTTTTCTCGTCACTTCCCACCGGATTTACAAGAAATCCGCCGGGGATGGACCGAATGTCTGCGCCAAAGGCCTGCAGGCAGCGCACCGTAGCCAGAATGTCGGCAGAAGTGCCGCTGCACCGTACCTGTGACGGGGCATCTGCCAACGCGGCACAGATGAGCAGTCGGTGCGCCTGCGATTTGGAGGGAATGGCGGCGATGCTGCCGGATACTGCTGCGGTATGAATGGTTTGATTCACGGCTACATTCCCCTTTCCAAAAAGGCTTCCAGTTCTGCCACGGGGATGGGATGCAAGCCGGTATCTCCGATGCCGTAGGGCACCACCAGCGTCAGGCTGCCGCCCCGCCGTTTTTTATCGCTGCGCGCGGCTTCTGCCAGCTGCGCGGCGGAAAACTCACAAGACACCGGAAGATCAAACTGCCGCAGCAGGGCTTCCACCGCGGCTGCGTCTTCCGCAGAACAAAGACCGGCTTTTGCGGCGGCACGGGCTACGATGGCCATTCCGGCAGCCACTGCACGGCCGTGCGACCAAGCAAGATCACTGCAGCGCTCAATGGCGTGCCCCACGGTATGTCCCAGATTCAGCAGCTGACGCAAACCGTTGTCGGTCTCATCCTGCGCCACGATCTCGGCCTTTTGCTGCACGCAGCAAGCAATGACGGTCTCCCGGTCAAAGGCAACGCCCTGCTGCACCAACAGGTCAAACAGCGGCCGATTGCCAATGATACCGTATTTAATCACCTCGGCGCAGCCGTCCAAAAAAGCTGCCCGGGGCAGAGTATCCAACAGATCCATATCGCAAAGAACCACCTTGGGCTGATAAAACGCGCCCACCAGATTCTTCCCCTGCGGCAGGTCAATGGCGGTCTTGCCGCCTACAGATGAGTCCACCATGGCCAACAGGCTGGTGGGGATCTGCGCCAACGGAATGCCGCGCAGATAGGTGGCCGCAGCAAAGCCGGCCAGATCACCGGCAACACCGCCGCCCAAGGCTACGATGCCGTCGCTGCGGGACAGGCCGTTATCGGCCAAAAAGCCCAAAAGCGACAGATAGGTATTGCCGTTCTTCGAGCCTTCGCCGGCAGGAAATACGAACTGCACCGTACGATAGCCGGCCTGATTCAGGGAGTTTCCCAGCGAATCACCATGCAAGGCGTTTACCTTGTCATCGCTTACGATACAAAGGGTTTGCCCCTTCAGATACGGCTGCAAAAGCGTACCGGCCTGCTGTAGCAGGCCCTGACCCACCAGCACGGGATAGGCCGGCTGGGTCTGCACGAAAATCTCTTTCATCGGCCGTCTACCTCCTGCTTGCGGTCACGGCCTTCGGCCAGCAAGCGCTCCAGTGTGTCGCCGTCGCCGTCTGCCAGCGCCCGCCGATAGGCCTGCAGGCTATCGATCAGCGAATCCAGTTCCCGCAGGAGGAAGTCGCTGTTTTCCATAAACAACTGGCTCCACATTGTGGGATTCAGCCAAGCCACACGCGTCAGATCTTTATAACTGCCGGCAGAAAAGCCCTTGTGCTCCAGCGCAGTGGGGCTTTTGATATAGGCATTGGACACCACGTGTGCCAACTGCGATGTAAATGCGATCATGGAATCGTGCCGTTCCGCGGTGGTCACGGACACCTTGCCGAAGCCCAACTGCAGCAGCAGTTTTTTCACGCGGTCCAGCAGCACGATGTCGCTGAAGGTAGGCGGTACGATGACCATGGGCGCGCCGGAAAACAAATTGGCGCGGCTGTTGGCAAAGCTGCCCTTGTGGCTGCCGGCCATGGGATGTCCGCCGATGAAGCAAAAACCGTGCTCCTGCGCGATGGGGAAGCAAGCTTCGCAAACATCCCGCTTGGTGCCGGCGCAGTCGATGACAAGACTGTCCTTACCAAACTTTGCGGCATGTTCCTGCACATACGCAATGACGTCGCGGGGATTGATGGCGATCATCACCACGTCACATTCTGCCAGACGGTCCGGAGTCAGCACGCCGTCAACGGCATCGGCTACCTGTGCCAGTTCTACCACGGCACGGGATGCATCCCAACCCAGAACCGTGACATCGGTTTTCGTTTTCCACGCTTTTGCCATAGAGCCGCCGATGAGGCCCAGACCAACAATTCCTACCTTCATACTATCTTCCCCTTTCGGGTCGCTGATTTATTTTTCGATGTAAATATCGCGCACGCGGCGAACCTGATCTGCCACCTGATCAAACTGGTCGGGCGTCAGGGACTGTGCGCCGTCGCACAGGGCGCGCATGGGATCGTTATGCACTTCGATCATCAGACCGTCGGCACCGCAGGCAACGGAAGCCATTGCCATGGGCTTTACCAGGCGAACCAAACCGGTTGCATGGCTGGGGTCTACCACAACGGGCAGATGACTCAGTTCATGCAGCAGAGGTACTGCGGCCAGATCCAGCGTGTTACGGGTATAGGTCTCGAAGGTACGGATGCCGCGCTCGCAGAGGATGACCTTTTCGTTGCCCTCGGACATAATGTACTCGGCACTCATCAGCAGTTCTTTCAGCGTGTTGGCCAGACCGCGCTTCAGCAGGATGGGCTTGTCGGTCTTACCTAGTTCCTTCAGCAGTTCAAAGTTCTGCATATTACGGGCGCCCACCTGAATCATGTCTACATTCTCAAACAGAGGCAGATGGTTGGCATTCATGATTTCGGTGACGATGGGCAGACCGGTGACCTTCTTGGCCTCCAGCAGCAGTTCGATGCCGTCGGCACGGAGACCCTGGAAATCATAGGGAGAAGTACGGGGCTTGAATGCGCCGCCGCGAAGCATATTGGCACCGGCAGCCTTGACCCGCTGTGCCACTTCGATGATCTGATCATGGCTCTCTACCGAACACGGGCCGGCGATCATACAGAAGTTTCCGCCACCGATTTTGACACCATTGATATCAATGACAGTATCCTCGGGATGGAACTTGCGGTTGCACTGCTTGAAGGACTCGCTGACCTTCTTGACAGAATCTACGATATCCAGACTGGCGATCAGGTCCATATCCACCTTGCTGGTGTCGCCCAGCAGACCCAGAACGGTATGCATTTCGCCCTTGGAAACATGTAGACGGATATTCTGCTCCTGCAGCCAATCGGTCAGATGCTGCATCTGATTTTCGGTTACGCCCTGTTTCAGTACAATGATCATAGGTAGTTCTCCTTTTCACAAACAAAGGCCACACAGAAGTGATTCTGTGTGGCCTTAAGTCTCTTCATATATGGTGCTTATTTCCAGACTTATTTGCAACACGAATCACTGCTATCGCTCACAAAAAAGTAATAGCAGAAATAGGTTGCAAACAGATTCATTCCGGACATAAATGCAAACCAGCTTTCTTAGAATAACAATATTATATTCCTATCTTTTTCAGATTGCAAGGGGGTTTTGCATTTTTCTTCTTTTTTCACCTGTTACAGACGATATTCGTACACGAAGTCATCCATAATAAAACCCTGCCCGATGTCAATCTGCTCTTCCCGTGCAAGGACAAAGCCCATCTTCTCATATACCCCAATGGCAAGGTCATTGTATCGGTTCACATTCAGCGCGATTTTCTCAAGGCTCTCTGTTTTGGCTGTCTCGATGATCAGGTCCAGCATACGCCGGGCAACACCCTTGCCCCGCTGCGATTTATGTACATAAAACTTGCTCAAGTACATCTCTTTCCCGCGCGGATAAAAGGCTGTAAAGCCCATCCACTTCCCCGCTTGATCTGTCGCAATATAGTATCGGGCACCGCCTTCGATCTGTCCGCGGATGCCCGATGGAGACTGGGAGCGCGCCAGCATATAATCATTCTGCGCTTTGCCGATGATGGGATCAAAATGTTCCCGCACGATCTCGGTGGCAAACGCAGACAAGGCTTCGATCACCGCGCCGTCTTCGGC
>JAFYMZ010000074.1 GCA_017548175.1 Clostridia bacterium
AAGTGGTTCGGCTCGGTGTGTCCCACCTTGCCGGAGGCACGGGAGGGCAATCTGGCTCACGCCCGCAGAGCCGCGGCAGAGGAGGGCATTGCCGGCATTCTGATCGACGGCTGCCGGTTTTCGTCACCCGCATCGGGTGCGGGTCTGGACAGTTTCTTTACCTGCTTTTGCCCGCGATGCAAGGCAAAGATGACGGCGCTGGGGTTGGATGCGGAACGCATGACCGCATCAGTATCGGCGTTGCAGCGTCTGTGCCGCGGTGAAAGCGCGCAGGTGGATGGAGAGGGCATCCGCCAGTGGCTGGACTTCCGCCGTATGGTGGTGACGGAGCACATCCGTGATTTCGTCCGTGCGGTGAAGGAAGTAAACCCTGCGCTGCCGGTGGGTATTTATGCCTTTTCGCCTTCCATGGCAATCTGGGTAGGGCAGGATTATGCCGCACTGAAGGATGCGGGAATCGACCTGTTTGCGCCCATGATCTATCGGCATTGGAAGGACACCGACGGCCCGGCCTGCCTGAATGTGGAAGTGGCGGCCATGGCCCGCGGTTTGGAGCAGGCGCTGCCTGCCCGGCGGGTGCGGGAAGTGCTGGAAGAAGCCTGCGGCATCCCCATGCCGGGAGAAAGCGGACAGGCTATTCTTGACCGGGGGTTTGGCCCGGAAACGGTGAAAATTGAAGTGGAACGGGTGCGTGCCGCCGTAGGCGATGCGCCCCTTTGGCCCATTCTGCAGCTAGCAGACGAGGCACTCGCGGACAGCGAGCGTGCCGCGCTGGCAGGCGGCGCCGACGGCGTGGCGTATTTTGCCTGGAACGACCAAGGCGCGGAATGGCTGCAGCAACTGAAGTAAGACAGAAGTAGGAGATCATCACAATGGCACACGGAAAAAAGAGAGTAAAAAGTCATCGCAGTCCCGACTGGAGACCCAAAGTAGACTATAAGCAGACGCTGGCAGCAAAGCGCATGGAAAAGATCAGTCATTTCCCCGTCTGGGGCAGTGCATTTTTTGCGGCGAACCTGGGTCTGGTCATCGTGGGCGGCGTGGTGTCCATTTTGGCTGCGGCGGGTGCCTGTTTGCTGCACTGGACGGTGCTGAAAAGCAAAACCATCCCCACTGCCAACAAGCTGCTGTACTGCCTGCTGATCCTTGTGGGATCTTGGGCGGTGTGGTTCGTGCTGATGATCGCGTATCAGGCGGTGTTCGGGGCGTAAGCTTCTTGACAGAACAGAAATGTTTTGATAAACTAAATTTCACGACGAAAAATGCTCTTGCTTTTTGGTGAGGGCATTTCTATGTGTAAAAAGGAGCGAGAAACGATGAATGAGATCAAAAAGGGCAAGCTGATCGCACTGCTGCCCATTCTGGTGTTCCTGGTAGTGTATCTGGGCGTGGCCCTGCTCTATCGCGATGCCTATGCAATGCCCGTTGTTGTGGCATTTTTGGTGGCCATTACGGTGGCCTGCTTCCAGAACAAGGAAGTCAAGTTTGATGACAAGCTGGAACTGATGGCCCGTGGTGTGGGTGACAAGAACATCATCACCATGATCCTGATCTTCCTGGCTGCCGGTATCTTTGCCGGTGTTGTGGGCCGCGGCAGCGCCGAGAGCGTTGCATACTTTATGCTGTCCATCGTGCCTGCACAGTTTGCCGTTGCCGTTCTGTTTGTGGTGGCTTGCTTTGTCTCCACCGCCATGGGTACTTCCTGCGGTACCATCACCCTGATCATCCCCATCGCCGTGGCTGTGGCCGAGGCTTCCGGTTTTGATCTGGCTCTGTGTGTGGGCAGCGTCATCGGCGGTGCGATGTTCGGCGATAACCTGTCTTTTATCTCTGATACCACCATCGCAGCCTGCAACAGTCAGGGCTGCGCCATGAAGGATAAGTTCAAGGCCAACTTCTGGATCGCACTGCCTGCTGCCATTGCAACGCTGATCGTCATTCTGGTCGTCAGCATGCAGGCCGACGTGGCAGAGCAGATCACCAAGGACTATGACCTGATCCAGCTGATCCCCTATGTGCTGGTGCTCATCGGCGGCATTGCCGGCGTGAATGTGTTCCTGGTGCTGCTGGCCGGTATCGTGTCCGGTGCAGTTATTATGCTGGCAACCGGTGCCACCACCTTCCAGGCACTGCTGGCTTCCACCGGTGCCGGTGCTTCCGGTATGTTCGAGACCATTCTGGTTGCCGTGCTGGTTTCCGCTATGTGCGGTCTGATCCGCGCTTACGGCGGCTTTGATGCACTGCTGTACCAGATCAAGCGTGTCTTCAAGGGTAACAAGGGCGGCCAGCTGGGTATGGGTCTGCTGGTTGCTGCCATGGACGTGGCGACCGCCAACAACACCGTTGCCATCGTCATGGCCGGCCCCATCGCCCGCGAGATGGCTGAGACCTATGAGATCAGCCCCCAGCGTTCTGCCTCCATTCTGGACACCTTCAGCTGCATCGTGCAGGGCATCCTGCCCTACGGCGCACAGATGCTGTACGCTGTGGGTGCCGTGACGGCTCTGGGCGGTGCCATCAGCGCCTTCGAGATCATCCCCTATCTGTTCTACCCCTACCTGCTGCTGGTCAGCTGCCTGGCTGCCATCTATCTGGTCAAGGGCAAGAAGGCCAAGTAATCAAACATCTGCTTACGAAAGCCGCTCCGTTTGGGGCGGCTTTTTTGCGTGAAAGAGGGAAAACTTGGCGGCAGTTGCAATTTTTGAGGGGGTATGGTATCATAAAAATAGGATATTATGGCATTTGCCGTTTGTGTTTGCCGGCGTTGGCCGGAGAAAGGAGCCTGTGATGAAGCGAACTTTGCGCCTTTTGGCTTTGATGTTGATCTGTTTGCTGATGCTGACGGCTTGTGGCCGTGGCGGCCAGCAGGGAAATCCTCCCGATGACCCGGTGGGCGGTGGCCAGCAGTCCGGAAGCGGCAGCGGAAATGAAAGCGGCTCCGGAAACGAAGGTTCCGGCGGCAGCGGAAACGAATCGGGCGGTGGCAACGAATCCGGTTCCGGAGGCAACGAAACGAGCCAGACCAAGACTACCGTGCTGGGTGAAGCAAACGGCGTGACCTATCAGCTGGTGGAGTTTATGCGTACCCAGAGCGACAACGCCGCTGTGCGCTTTCAGATATGTGCCGTCAGCGGCGATGGTTTGAACACCACGGTACTATTCTCCACCGAAGGCAAGTTGGACTATGCTGCAGGCAGTCTGGAAGCCAGCGGAAACACGGCGCTGTACTTTGTGGCCTCCGCGAAGGAGGGCGGTGCAGCAGCACTGTATTGCTATGATCTGTACAGCAAGGTCGCCTATGAGATGCTGGCAGCGCCTTGCAGCAATATGGTGGTGTTTGAGGGTGGCCGGTCCGATTATGGCTGGCTCCTGCAGGACGACTATATTATGCCCATCAATCTGAAAACCCAGATGGCTGACATGAGCATGGCGGTCAGCATGGCAGAACTGCCTGTGTTCTCCAATGTAGGCAGCAGCTTCTTTGCCGATGGCCGCACGGTGGCGGTGAAGGAGAGCGAGTACGGCATCTTGGAGATCGCGCTGACCCAAGGCAGCACCATGGAGGGATATCTGTACACCTGCGATACCTTTACGGCGGTAAAACTGAAGTAACACAAAGCCCGACGGACTTTTTTGTTCCGTCGGGCTTTTCTTGCAAAAAAAGATGCAATTTTTGCAAAGTTGTGATATAATATTAGTTCAAGGATATGATCTTGAGCAACCAAGGAAAAAGGAAGGATGCCCCATGGAATTTCAACCCCTTCAATTAGAATATATTCCGCTGCTGCGCCGCTATCTGCAGGAAAAGCGCAGCTTGCTGAGCAACTACTCGGTGGGAGCCATGGTCATGTGGCGGTACACCACCCGTACCTGCATGGCCATCCAGGAGGATATTTTGTTCCTGCGCTCTACCTTTGACGACGTGCATTATTACTGGATGCCGCTGGGCGGTGACCTGCAGCGGGGCTTTGACCTGCTGGAGCAGTATGTGAAAACCCAGGACGATGTGCTGCGGTTTACCTGCATCGATCGGGAAGACCGGGAGAAGATCCTGGCACGCTGGCCCGAGGCTGTGACCAGCGAGGGCGACCCCACCAAATGGGGCGATTACGTGTACGATGCCGCGCTGATGGGCACTTTTGCCGGCAAGCGGTACGAGAAAAAGCGCAATCACGTGAACCGATTCAAGAAAACTTATGCCGATTGGCACGCCGAGGAGATCACTGCGGAGAATCTGCCGAAGGTGCGGGATTTTTACCGCCGCCTGTGCCTGCAGAAAGGCGAGCAGGATATGCAGGAATCGGTGATGTATTTTGAAGAGATGACCCGCACCATCGAGGTGCTGGACAATTTTGACCTGTACGGGATGACCGGCTGCGTGCTGTATGTGGGCGACACGGTGGTGGGCTTCGGTATGGGCGAAGTCATCGGCGAGACCATGTTCGAGCATATCGAAAAGGCCGATGCCGATTATCTGGGCGCGCATCAGATGATGGTGAATGCCTTTGTGCAGACCTGTGTGCCCGAAGGCGTCAAGTATCTGAACCGGGAGGACGACGCGCAGGACCCCGGCCTGCGGAAGTCCAAACAGTCTTATCACCCCCTGTTTTTAACGGAGAAGTTTGACATGAAAGTTGCCCTGTAAGGGGCGAAAGGAGGCATCTGTATGGAGAAATACAACAAAGACGAATGTATGGCTTTGCTGCGTGATTCTGCGGATGCGCACAGTTGCCGGACGGAAATGATCATCGTAGGTCCGGTTGCTGCTCTGTGGTTGGTGATCGGAGTAATTGAATTGATGTTGGGCCAATGGATTGTAGGTCTGCTGGGCATTGCGTTGTTTGGCGGTATTTTTGCCTATGAGGTGCTGATGCTGTACGGCTTGTATCATAACTGGGACCGTTATGAGTATCTGCACGGCGAGGTGAAGGGCGAGATCGCGACCTATGACTGGCGGCGCGATTGTACCGCGCTGCAGGTGTACGCTCGCAGACCCGACGGTACCGGTGTGATGGCCAATACCCGAAACATCTACCGGCAGAAGAGCGTGTGGCTGGACGGATGGCCCATTGCCACCCATTATGCCAACAGCACCGTACTGATCGCCTACGATGAGCGACACGATCGGGCGATCATCCTGCAGCGTACATATGGCAGTAAGAAATAAAGGAGAACGCCTTGGAAGCACTGAACTTGTTTGAACTGGGCCTGTTGCAGGGCCTGCAAGAGGCAGTGGGTTGTCCGCTGCTGGATAAACTGACGGTGGCGATCTCCGTCACCGGAGACAAGGGCATCGGTCTGATCATTCTTGCGTTGGTGCTGCTGTGCATCCCCAAGACCCGTAAAGTGGGCGTTGTGGTTGCGGTGGCTTTGGTGCTGGATCTGCTGCTGGTGAACCTGACACTGAAACCGCTGGTGGCCCGGGTGCGGCCCTATGATCTGGGCATTGATCTGAACCTGATCACCCATCATCCCAGCGATTATTCCTTCCCCTCCGGGCATACGGCGGTGGCCTTTGCCGGTGCGGTGGCGTTGTATGCCGCAGGGAAAAAGTGGATGACGGCCGGACTGGTCTATGCCTGCTGCATGGGCTTTTGCCGGATGTATCTGCTGATGCATTATCCCACCGATGTGGTGTTCGGCGCCCTGTGCGGCGCTGCCTGCGGCGTGGCCGCATTGTATCTTTGTAAACGAGTCGAGGCAGCACTGCTGCGTCGGCGGAAAGCGTTATGAGGTGAATGAAAATGCCCATTTGGGTTGCAATTTTATTGGGTGTGGTACAGGGTCTGGCAGAGTTCCTGCCCATTTCTTCTTCCGGACATTTGGTGCTGATGCAGTCACTGGTGGATTTCCATCAGTACGGCGCGGATCACGTGACCTTTGATGTGATCCTGCATCTGGGCACCTTGACCGCCGTGGTGGTGGCCTTCTGGAGCGATGTAAAGAGTCTGGTGGTAGAGTTCATCAAGATGCTCTTTGACGGCTTCAAGCTGCGGAAGCGCCCTTACCGCCGGATGGTGGTGATGGTCATCGTGGCAACGCTGCCGCTGGTCATCGGCGCGCTGCTGGAAAATCTGTTGGAAAGCGCCTTTACCAGTACGCTGGTGGTTGGCTTGGGCCTGATCTTTACCGCCGGTGTCCTGTGGACCTCCTCGAAGGTGGCCGACAAGCGGGAAAAGGAAGGCTATGGCGGAAAAGATGCAAGCAACGCCAAGTTTTCCGATGCCCTGAAGGTGGGTCTGATGCAGCTTCTGGCACTGCTGCCCGGTGTGTCCCGCAGCGGCAGCACCATCTGCGGCGGACAGTTCTGCGGGTTCTCCCGGGATTTTGCCGTGCGCTTTGCCTTTATTATGTCCATTCCTGCCGTACTGGGCAGTGTGGTATTCAAGCTGGATGACATTCTGGAGATGGGCATGGAGCCCGGTCTGCTGGTGCCCAGCCTTGTTGGCTTTGCGGTATCCGCCGTCAGCGGATATCTGGCCATTATTTTGGTGCGGGTGCTGACCAAAAAGAACAGCTTCCGCTATTTCTCCGTATATTGTGCGGTGGTGGGTATCATTACCGTCATCGCAAATCTGATTCAGTAAGGAACGAAGGTGAGTCATTTGCCGCAAAGCAAAGGAAAAACCGCGACGAAAAAGCCTGCCGCAACCAAGACGGCTGCCGGTAAGAGCACCGCTGCGAAAAATACGGCTTCCAAGAGCGGAAGCAAGAAAAAGAGCACGACCAAGGGCCGCAGCAAGCCCATCATCCGCCGTGAAGTATGGGCCGGCGTGTATCTGCTGGGTGCTTTTGTAGGCCTGCTGGCCATTTTTGGCGTGCAGGGGTTTTTGATCGATTGGTATAATACGGTATTTCTCTCCCTGTTGGGCTACGGCTGTGCGCTGCTGCCCTTTGCCCTGCTGTTCTGCGGGGTGCTGCTCATCGTCAAGCGCAAGGGCAAGGCACGCCTGCGCGTGGCCTGTATGATGCTGGTGCCGGTGCTCTTTGGCGCACTGCGGCATATGCTGGCTTGCCAGACCGAGTATTCTGCCGGTCTGAAGGGGATGGGCGTACTGGCCGCTGACGGTATTTTGGGTACCTCCGGCGGTCTGATCGCCGGTGGCGCAGCCATTCTGCTGCGCGCTGCCGTGGGTATGGTAGGCGGCTGCATTCTGGTGTGTCTGCTGTCGTTGGTGTGTCTGTTTGGCGCGCTGCGCCTGACGCCTGCCCGTCTGTGGCGCTGGTTCAAGGCCATGCAGCCCCAGCCCGAGCCGGAGGAGGATGAGGCACCGGCGGACCTGCCCATTCTGCGACCTGTGCGGGAACAGAAGCCTGCCGTGCGCCGCGGTGTGGACATCCCGGTAGAGGATGACCCCGTGAACCGTCGCCGTCCCGTGAAGGAAAACGGCGGTCTGGTGGCGCCGCCCAATGTGCCCACGCCTGCGGAAGTGCTGCGCGGCAGCGATCAGGCAGAGAAGGAAGCGCGTCGTGCCGCTGCCGAGGCAGAAGCCAAGCAGCGTGAAGAAGAGAAGAAGCGCCGGGATTCGGTGTTCACCGATGTGACCAGTGCCATTCTGAAGCCTGCCGATAAGAAGGAAGCGCCTTCTGTCCAGGTAGAGGAGCCGCCCTTTGATTTTGACGAGCCGGTGGTAGACCAGCCTCTGGAGCCGGTACATCAGCCCAAGACGGTGGCATCCGTCACCCGTGTACAGACGGCAAAGGCAGCGCCTGCGCCTGCGGAGGAAGCCGCGGAAGAAATTACCGAGGCCGATGTGGCACAGGAAATTCAGGAAAATCTGAAGGAAGTTGCCGACCATCCCGTTTATTTCTATCCCCCCATCCATCTGCTGCATCCCGGTTCGGGCCGTCTGCCCGGCAGCGAGGAAGCGGTGAACAACACCGCCGAGCGGCTGATCGATACCCTGTCCAGCTTTGGCATCGAGGCCAAGGTGGTGGACATCACCAGCGGCCCGGCCGTCACGCGCTATGAGATCTTGCTGCAGCGCGGCACCAAGGTGGCAAGGGTCACCAACCTGTCCGACGATATCGCATTGGCACTGGGTGCATCCGGCATCCGCGTGTCCACCATTCCCGATAAGAATGCCGTGGGCGTAGAAGTGCCCAATGAGCAGCAGGAACTGGTCACCGTGCGTGACATCGTGGATACCGCTGCCTTCCGCAACAGCAAGAGCCGCCTGAGCTTTGCCGTTGGTAAGAACATTGCCGGTGAGCCTTTGGTGGGCGATATCGGCAAGATGCCCCATATGTTGATCGCCGGTACCACCGGCAGCGGTAAGTCTGTGTGCATCAACAGCATCCTCATCAGCTTGCTGTATAAATCCACCCCCGAAGAAGTTCGCTTGATCATGGTCGACCCCAAGATGATCGAGTTGGGCGTGTATAACGGCATTCCTCATCTGCTGCTGCCCGTGGTCACCGACCCCAAGAAGGCTGCCGGTGCCCTGAACTGGGCCGTGGGCGAGATGATGCGCCGTTACAAGAAGTTTGCCGATGTGGGTGCCCGTGACCTGAACGGCTATAATGCCGAGATGGAGCGCCGCGCCGCCGTTGCTGCCGAGCAGCCGGTGGAGGAAGGCGCAGAGCCGCCCAAGTTTGAAAAACTGCCCCGGATCGTGGTGGTGGTGGACGAGCTGTCCGACCTGATGGCGGTAGCACGCCGTGAGGTAGAAGAAGCCATCATCCGTATCGCGCAGATGGCACGTGCCGCAGGTATGCATCTGATCATTGCAACCCAGCGCCCCTCTGCCGACGTTATTACCGGTCTGATGAAGACTAATATTCCCAGCCGCATCGCCTTCGCGGTGGCATCTGCCATCGACTCCCGTATCATTCTGGACCAGATGGGTGCAGAAAAACTGCTGGGTAAGGGCGACATGCTGTACGCGCCCTTGGGCGGCGGTAAGCCCAAGCGTGTGCAGGGCTGCTTTGTCACCGATCAGGAAGTAGAAGCCGTGGTCAACTTCGTCAAGGAGCGCGGCACTGCGGACTATGATCAGGAAGTGATGGACTTTATCGAGCGTCAGGCTGAGCCGGAAGCCGCCGAGGGCGGTGCCGGCGGTGGCAGCGGCGGCGGAGACGATGAAGAAGATCCCATGCTGATGGATGCCATCGAAGTGGTGGTGGAAATGGGACAGGCTTCTGTATCGATGCTCCAGCGCCGACTGAAGCTGGGCTATTCCCGTGCTGCCCGTCTGGTGGACCAGATGGAAGAGCGCGGCATTGTGGGACCCTTTGAGGGCAGTAAGCCCCGAAGCGTCACCATCACCCGGGATGAGTGGAAGGAAATGCAGCTCCGCCGGGAAAATCTGTAAGAAAAACCGCGGGACGGCCGGAATACGGCCGTCTCTGCAGGAAGTGAGGAAACACCATGCAGCTTGACAGAAGTGCATTTTTGCCGGTGAGCCGACAGGATATGCTGGATCGCGGCTGGTATTATTATGACTTTTTGCTGGTCACCGGCGATGCTTATGTGGATCATCCGTCCTTTGGTACGGCGGTCATCTCCCGTGTGCTGGAAAAGGCAGGCTTCCGCGTGGCCATTCTGGCCCAGCCCGACTGGCACAGCACCGCGGACTTTGAGGCCATGGGCAAGCCCCGATACGGCGTGCTCATCAATGCCGGCAACATCGACTCTATGGTGGCTCACTATTCGGTGGCCAAGCGCCGCCGCAGCCGGGATGCCTACAGCCCCGGCAACCTGCCCGGTCGCAGACCGGACCGTGCCGTCATCGTATACTCCAACCGCGCAAGAGAGGCCTTTCCCGACACGCCGGTGGTTATCGGCGGTATCGAGGCTTCGCTGCGCCGGTTTGCCCATTATGACTATTGGGACGATGCTGTGCGCCGTAGCGTGCTGGAGGACAGCGGTGCAGACCTGCTGAGCTTCGGTATGGGCGAGCGCAGTATGACCGAGATCGCCAAGCGCCTGAAGAAGGGTGAGCCGGTGAGCGAGATCCGCGACGTGCGCGGCACTTGCTTTTTGGCCAAGAGCCCGGAGGAGTGCTGCTTTGAAAATCCTATGCTGCTGCCGTCCTTTGAGACGGTGCGGGATGACAAAAAGGCCTATGCCCGCGCAGCCTTCCACCAGCAGAACGAAAACGATTTTGCCCGCGGTCACGCGCTGATCCAGCCCACCGGCAGCCGATATCTGATTCAAAATCCGCCGGCGTTGCCGTTGGAAGGCGCGGAATTGGATGCGGTGTTTGCCTTGCCCTATGCCCGATTCTATCATCCCGATTACGAGGAACTGGGCGGTGTCGCCGCCATTGAAGAGGTGCGGTTCTCCATCATCCATAACCGCGGCTGCTTCGGCGCCTGTAATTTCTGCGCCCTGGCGCTGCATCAGGGCCGATACATCAGCGCACGCAGCCACGAGTCGGTGCTGCGCGAAGCCAAACTCATTGCGGCAGATCCGGATTTCAAGGGCTATATCCACGATGTGGGCGGCCCCACGGCAAACTTTGACCATCCGGCCTGTGCCAAGCAAAAGACGGCAGGCGCCTGCGCCCACCGTCAGTGTCTGTTCCCCACGCCTTGCCCCAATCTGAATGCGGACGAGAGCAATTATCTGGCACTGCTGCGCAAGATGCGAGAGATCCCCGGCGTGAAAAAGGTCTTTATCCGCAGCGGTATCCGCTTTGACTATATGCTGCACGACAAGCGCGGCGACTTCTTTGCCGAACTGGTAAAGCATCACGTCAGCGGTCAGCTGAAGGTGGCGCCCGAGCACATCAGCCCGCAGGTGCTGAAGTATATGGGCAAGCCCCACGCCGATGTATATGACCGCTTCTGCCGCAAGTACTTTGAACTCAGCGAGAAGTGCGGCAAGGAGCAGTATCTGGTGCCCTATCTGATGTCCTCGCACCCGGGCAGCGGCCTGCGTGAGGCCATTGATCTGGCACTGTATTTGAAGGAGCATAAACTGTCTCCCGAGCAGGTGCAGGATTTCTATCCCACCCCCGGCACATTGTCCACCGCGATGTATCATACCGGCATCGATCCCCGTACCATGGAGCCGGTGTATGTAGCCAAGGACCCGGAGGAAAAGGCCATGCAGCGCGCGCTGCTGCAGTTCGGCAATCCCAAGAACCGTGCATTGGTGCTGAAGGCGCTGCGTCAGGCAGGCCGTGAGGACCTGATCGGTATGGGTAAGCGCTATCTGGTGGCGGACTTCCGTCCTGCGCCCAAGCAGGAAGAGGGCAAGCGCCCCGCCGGCAAGAGCCAGCCGCAGCGCGGCGGAAAGTCTGCCAAGGCAGACAAACCCGTCAAGGGCGGCAAGGGCAAGCCCGCAGCAAAAGCTGCCACCAAACCTGCGGCAAAACCCGCAGGAAAGGCCGGGGCAAAATCTGCGGCCAAGCCTGCAAAGCGCGGCAAACGATAACAAACAAAACACCCCTGCCGGACTGGCAGGGGTGTAATAATAGGCTATGGGTCAGGCGTTGGCGTTGTCACGGGTTTGCCGCGCCGTCAGATAATTGTGCAGGAAGACGGTGACGATGACCACGGCGCTGCCCACCACGGACAGGCCACCCATGGCTTCGCCCAAAAAGAGGAGGGCGAGGATGGGATTGAGCACCGGCTCGATCATAGTGATGAAGCTGGCCTGCAGCGAAGGGGTCTTTTTGATGCCCTTGGTGAACATCAGCCATGCCAGACCGGTCTGCACGATGCCCATAAAGAGCATACTGCCCCAGGCGGGCAGGCTTTGGTTGGCCCAAAAACTGCTGTCACTGAACACAAAGGGAAGCAGGAAGACGTACAGACTGCTGCCCAGAATGGTGGACTGCAGCGGGTCGGCACCCGGCAGGCGGCTGGAGAAGAAGATGCCGGCATAAAATACGCCGGAGATGAGAGCCAGCACATTGCCCAGCAGGGGATTGCTGCCCGGCAGGTTGCCGGAAAAGAGGGTGTCGGCCATACTCAGCAGGATGCCGCCGAAGATCATCACGCCCACGACGCAATCCAGTCGGCTGGGCTTTTGCCGGAAGAACAGGTACAGGAACAGGATGATGTACAGCGGCGAGGTGTTCTGCAGCACGATGGCGCTGCCGGCGCTGGTGAGTTTGTTTGCGATCATAAAGAGGAAGGTCTCGCCAAAGTAGCACAGCGCCGTCAGGATGATGGGCTTGTTCAGTTTGAACCGAAAGGTGCGGGTCAGCAAGATCTGGGTGATGGCAGCCAACAGGCCGCGCAGACAGGCAATGGTGGTGCCACTCCAAGGATTAAACTTGGTGAGCACGCCTGCGGTACTCCATAACGCTGCGGCACAGAGCAGGAAGAAAATGCCGGTTTGGGGTTGTTTTTTGGTTTGTTCCATAAAAAATACCTCGTTTCGGCCTTATTCTATCACAGACAACGGAAAAACAAAAGAGGAAATCGAGAAAAAGGAGGGGAAGCATGGATCGGGTTTTGACGGAGATCCGCACGCGCAGCGGCGCGGCAGAAGTGGGATTTGTATCGCGGCAGTGGTATGAAACCCGGATGCAGGAGATGCAGTTGGCGCGGGCGGAGGAACTGCTGCCGGGACATCGCGGCTTGATCTGTGCGGTATTCCCGTATTATGCCGGTGTGCAGGCGGGTAACCTGTCCCTCTATGCCCGAGGACAGGATTATCACGCGGTCATCAAGACCCGGCTGGAGCAGGCGGCCGAATGGCTGCGGCAGACTTACGGCTGCAGCGCCATCCCTATGGCGGACGTGTCGCCCTTCCCGGAGGTGTGGGCAGCTGCCTGCGCCGGTTTGGGAAAATTGGGGCAGAACGGCTTGCTGCTGACGGAAGATTACGGCAGTTTTGTGTTCATTGGTCTGCTGCTTACCGATTTGCCGTTGGAGGGCGGCAGCGCACCCGTGCCTTGTATGGGCTGCGGCGCGTGCTTGCGTGCCTGCCCCGGTGGGGCGTTGGGCAAAGACGGACGGGTGGAAGAAGCCAAGTGTCTGTCGGCCTTGACCCAGCAGCGGGGTGAACTGACCGAGCCGCAGGCGGCTGCGGTGGCAGCACACCCTTTGATCTGGGGCTGCGATGCCTGCCAGTTGGCTTGTCCGGAAAACCGGAAGGCACAGGAAACGGCGCTGCCGGAGTTTCGGGCGGACTTGCTGTATAGCCTGACGGAAGCGGATGTGGCGCTGGGGGACCGCGCCTTCCGCAAGCAATACGCCGGGCGTGCCTTTACGTGGCGCGGTGTGCAGCCTTTGCGGCGCAATCTGAAGCTGAAAAAATGACAGAATGACCTTGCTTGCGGGCAAGGTCATTTTTCATACGCGGCTCGGGCGATAACGGGCGCGTCGGCGCCCCATTCGGCATAGAGCAAGAAGCAGGTGGGCACACCCCAGCATGCGGCGCGTTGGATGCGTCGGCCGGCGGAGGACGCATCGTCAAAAAGGATCAGTTGCCAGCCGGTATCGGGTCGGTGCAGGGTGAAGTATTGGGTGCAAAGGGCGGGGGAGTAGAATACATTGGGGCAGTTGCAGCAGAGTTCCTGCAGTTCCGCACGGGACAGCGGCTGCCCGCAAGGGTCGGCGCAGGGCATGGAAAATCGGTGGCGGCAGCGCTGCAGGTCCAGACACAGGCGGTGTTTTCCCCACGCATCGGCGTAGGAATCCAACATGGATTCAAAGCGTCCGCCGCTTAAAAGCCCGGGGAGGATCACCTGACTTTCGGGCAGCGCTGCTGCGGCATCCGGCGGCAGAAAAACCGCATACCCCAGCCGGCACAAGCCGGTGAGTGCCGGGGTCAAGGAACGGGCAACGGAGGCAGGAAGATCGGCGATGATGCCGCGGTAGCCGCATCGGCGGCATTCGGCAAGCAGCGCCTGCCGCAGCCGCGGCAAGGCGGATTCCGGCAGAACGGGTGCATCCATAAGTCCCAACAGGCCACCGCGGGTGGCGCGGGGCAGGGGCGTGCGCTGCAGCACGCCTTGGTCGGTGATGCGGTAGCACAAAAAGCCGCAGGGGAGACCTGTGGCAGAGGCGCGTGGTGCATCGGCAGCATTGGTGAGCAAAAATGTTTGGGTCACGGGCGGTTCCCCCTTGTGGAGATGACGCGATTTGTGGTAAAATATTATGAAAGACTATGCTTGATTATGAGGAGAATGACATATGATTTTCCCCTTTCCTTATCGTTATTACCCTGCGGTGACTGATATTACGGCCGAAGATCTGGCGGAAATGGGCATTCGCGCTCTGCTGCTGGACATTGACGGCACGCTGATGCAGACCCGGGATATGATGCCGGCACCTGCCGTTATGGATTGGCTGGCAAAGATGAAAGAGCAGGGCATCACCCTGTATATCCTGTCCAACAACAAACATCCTCATCGGGTAGAGGCCTTTGCCAATGCCATCGGTGCGCAGTGGCAGTATCTGGCCGGAAAGCCCCGGCTGCGCGGGTTTATCAAGGCGCAGCAGGAGCTGGGTCTGCCCAAGGAGCAGTTGGCATTGGTGGGCGACCAGACCTATACCGATATGCTGGGCTGCCGCCGATTTGGCATCAAGGGTCTGCTGGTAGAGAGTACCGACACCTATCTGTGGTACTTCTGGCCCCGCCGACTGGTGGAACTGCCCTTCCGGTTTGAGGTGCGGAAATGATGCCGTTGTTTGGCCCTGCCGGCAACTGTGACCGGTTCAATGCGGCATACAAAGGCACGGTGCATGCGCCGCGCTGGCTGCGGGAATTGGGGCTGGATTGCTACGAGTACCAGTGCGGTCGGGGTGTGAACCTTAGCGAGGACACGGCACGGCGCATTGGCGCGGCGGCTGCGGAGTATGGCATCCGGATGTCGCTGCACAGCCCGTACTTTATCAATCTGTCCAGCTGCGAGCCGGAGCGCGTGGAGAAAAACCTGCGGTATATCGAGACCTCTTGCCGCGCGGCGGATTGGATGGGCGGTGACCGTGTGGTGGTGCACTGCGGCGGTCTGACGGGTATGAGCCGGGAAGAGGCGCTGCGCAACACCGTGGAAAACCTGACGCTGGCGCTGCAGCGGCTGGAAGAACAGGGCTTGGGGCATATGACGCTGTGCGTCGAGACCATGGGCAAGCTGAATGTGCTGGGCGATGCGGAAGAGGTGTTTGCCATCTGCCAAAGTGATGCGCGGCTGCTGCCTTGCATCGACTACGGGCATTTGAACGCGCGCAGCCAAGGCGGTATGAACAGTCGGGAGGCAGTGTGCGCGCTGCTGGACCGAATGGCAGAGACTTTGGGC
>JAFYMZ010000075.1 GCA_017548175.1 Clostridia bacterium
AATAAAGAGAAATGAACAACAGAAACAAATACTGCTTCGGCCTCGGTACGGTGGGCCGCGATATGTTCTACACGCTGGAATCCATGTTCCTGATGACCTACCTGACGGAGGTGCGCCATCTGGACAACGCCATGCTGGCGGCGGTGGGCGGCCTTTTGACGGTGCTGCGCATCCTCGACGCTTTCAACGATCCCGTCACCGGCATTCTCATTGACAACACCCGCTCCCGCTGGGGTAAGTTCAAGCCGTGGATCCTCTGCGGCGCCATCGTGGCCTGCGTGTGCCAGCTTTTGATGTTCGCCCAGCTGCCGCTGACCGGCACGGCCTTCGTGATCCTCTTTGGCATCTGCTACGTGCTGTGGGACATCAGCTTCGGTGTCAACGACATCGCCTACTGGTCGCTGCTGCCTGCCTTGAGCACCCAGCAGTCCCAGCGTGAGAAGATGGGCGCTTTCGCCCGTATCTGCGCCAACATCGGCATGTACATCATCGTCGTCGGTGTGCTTCCCATCACCGGCGCCATCGGTGATGCCATCGGCAACGAGCAGCAGGCATGGTTCCTGCTGGCCGTGGGTGTGTGCGTGATGATGCTCCTCTTCCAGCTTTTCACCCTCATCGGCGTGAAGGAAGACCGCAGCCACTACAAAGAGGAAGAGCGCACCACGCTGCGCGACTTTGTACAGGTGGTCTTTGGCAACGACCAGCTGCTGTGGACCACCATCAGCATGATCCTCTTCATGGTGGGATATTCCACTACCACCAGCTTCGGCACGTACTTCTTCATCTACGCCTATGGCAACGAGAATATGTACTCCGTGTTTGCAGGCGTTCTGGGTGTCAGCCAGCTGGTGGCGCTGGCCCTGTTCCCCAAAGTGGCTGCCAAGTTCAGCCGCAAAAAGCTCTACTCCATCGCCACAGTGCTGGTGGTGGTGGGCTACATCGTGTTCTTCTTCGCCCCCATGAACATGATCCCCATCGGCATTGCCGGCGTGCTGCTGTTTGTGGGTCAGGCCTTCATCCAGACGCTGATGCTCATGTTCCTTGCCGACACCATCGAGTACGGTCAGTGGAAGATGGGCCGCCGCAACGAGTCCATCACCTTCTCCGTCCAGCCCCTCATCAACAAGCTGGGCGGCGCCATCGCCACCGGCGTGGTAACGCTGACGCTGATCATCTCCGGCATCAACGAGGCCGCCGATGCCTCTCAGGTGACGGCGCAGGGTCTTCTCATTATGAAGACGGCCATGATGATCTTCCCCCTCATCGCCATCGTGGTGGGCTATGTGATCTATCTGAAGAAGTACAAGATCGATGCCAAGCTCTATGACCGGATCATTGAAGAGCTGACCGCCAGAGGTGACCTGAAATGAGCAGTAAGTGCGAAAGCTGCGCCTTCTTCGTCTATGACGAACTGTATGACGACAACATCTGCGACATGGACTTAGACGAGGACGAGATGATCCGCTTCCTCTCCAGCCGCGCCGACTCCTGTCCCTACTGGCGACCCGGCGACGAGTACATCACCGCAAGAAAGCAATAAGAAAAAGGAGACAACACCGCGTGTTGTCTCCTTTTTCCGTTGTCGTTGCGCAGGCGGCGATGATGTGGTAAAATGCTCGTAGGCGCAGCCATCAGTCGCCTGCAGATCACAAATCATCGCCCCTGCGGCGTTCATCGTTAGACGGTTAGACAAACTTGAATTTAACGGAAAGTTTTGCATCGCACCAAAGCCTCCCTTGTGTAAAGGGAGGTGGCACGGCGAAGCCGTGACGGAGGGATTGTGCGGTACAAAGCTCCGTATTAAAAGCATTCTCGGCGAAATCGTACTGCGGTAACAATCCCTCAGTCAAAAATCAGAAGATTTTTGACAGCTTTCCCCAAGGGGAAGCCTTTTGGGGGACAAACAACCTTAAAGTTAAGCGCATTGCTAAGCACTTTGGTTTGATTTGAAAAATCCCCCTGTATCGCTTCTAATTGATGCGACTTTGCCACACAGAAAATGGCATGGCTGCCGATTTGTAATGATTTACTTAATCGATAAATTCTGTTATAATAGGGATAACCGCTTAATTTCTAATTCCATAGATAGAAAAAGGTGAAACTATGAAATTAAAAAAAGGTCAAATGGTTACTGTCAGCTTTATGCTGTTTAGCTTGTTTTTTGGCGCAGGTAACCTTATTTTCCCGCCGTTTTTAGGGCAGAATGCCGCAGAAAACACTTTGCCTGCGATTTTAGGTTTTCTAATCACCGCAGTTTTGCTGCCCGTGCTCGGTGTGGTTGTGGTGGCACAGTCCGAAGGTCTTGACAAACTGGGCGCCCGGGTAAACAAAAAGTTTGCCATTATATTTACTGTGCTGATCTATCTTTCCATCGGCCCCGGTCTTGGCATTCCCCGTGCCGCAAGTGTTCCCTTCGAAATGGCCGTTGCGCCCTATCTGCCGGAAGGCACCTCTTTAAAGCTATATATGCTTGGCTATTCCCTTGTGTTCTTTGCCATTGCGGCGTGGCTTGCCCTTAACCCCAGCAAGCTGGTGGATCGTATCGGTCGTTTCCTGACACCCACATTGCTGACAATGATCGTTTTTCTGTTTATCAGCTTTATCGTCAAGGGTGTTACCGGCGTTGCACAACCCCAGCCTGAGTACCGCTCCGCAGCTTTTTTGAAGGGTTTTTGCGAGGGGTATCAAACTATGGATACCATTGCAGCGCTTAACTTTGGTCTTGTAATTGCAATCACCCTGAAAAACCTTGGCATCCAAGAAAAGAACGGAATCATCAAGCATACTGTTTTAGCCGGCATTGTGGCAGGCACGATTCTTACTGCTGTTTACGGAATGCTTACTTATATGGGCACCCAATCCAGCGGCATCTATTCCATTCAGGAAAACGGTGCCTGGACACTGCGGCAGATCGTTTATCAGCTCTTTGGCGAGTTTGGCGCTATTCTTCTTGCGGCAATCTTTACCCTTGCTTGCCTGACCACCTGCGTGGGTCTTATCAACTCTATATCCCAGTATTTTTCAACCTTGTTTAAACGCATCAGCTACAATAAATTTGTTTTGGGCATCACGCTCTTTTCCTTTGCCATCTGCAACCAGGGTCTTAACACCATCCTCAGCATTTCGGTGCCCATTCTCAATGCCATTTATCCCGTTTCGATCATGCTGATCGTTTTGGGATTGTGCAACAATTTTATCAGCGGCAACCGATTTATCTATCCGCTTACAATTCTCGGCACAGCTGCTATCAGCGTGATTTATGCGATCGATGGCGTCGGTATCTCCCTGGGCTTTGTCAGCAGGATCTGCTGTTCCCTGCCCCTTTATGACCTTGGCTTCGGCTGGGTCTGTATAACCGCCGCTATGCTGGTGCTCAGCTTTGTGCTCCACGCCATTGTGGGCAAAAAACAGCCTACATAATCACGCAAGCAAAGCCACTTTTGTATTGCAACAAAAAGAACCGTATGGTAAAAAATGCTTGATAGACCCGGTAGCATTTTTAAATGGTGGTTACATAATGAAGTTTATTATTTTGGGACCGTGTTTTGGGAGAACTTGCCCGATGCGGCAAGCAGTTTATTGGCGATGTGAAGGATTACTTATCTTTAATACATAACCGATAAATTC
>JAFYMZ010000076.1 GCA_017548175.1 Clostridia bacterium
CCCCGCGCCGCGGCGATTTTTCCGCGTTGCCCCTATGATTTCTGCGAAAACTGTGCTCTACTAAATTATTAATGAGGTAATGATGGCAGGAGGGACGTGCGTTGGACACCATCAGCGGATCCAACAACTGGAAATTGGTGTTCCGCCGTGAAAACGGGGGAGTCACGCTGCTGCAGGCCGTCACCTGCGACCGCAAGGCTACCTTGCCGCGTGAGATTTTTGGCCTGCCCGTGCTGGCGATGGATCATCACGCCATGGCGCCCAAGCGCGCAACGCCCGTGGGGGAACAGGTGCAGATCACCTGCGGCCCCGTGACCGGGGAGTGGGACAATACCAAACTGGAAGAACTCCACCTGCCCGATACCCTGACCCGGGTGGATGCCTATACCTTTATAACTGTAGCAAGCTGAACACGCTGCATCTCAGCGACAGTCTGCGCCACTGGGGCGGCGGTGCCTTGATGAACTGCCGGGAACTGAACACCTTTCACCTGACCTGCCACGGGCAGGAGGGCGAAGTGCTGCGGGAATTGGGCGAAGCCCTGCTCGGCGAACTGGATGTGACCCTGTACTACGACGACGGCCGGAAGGCCCGGCTGATTTTGCCGGAATACAGCGAGGTCCACGAGGAAAATGTGCCCCATCATCAGTTCGATTTCTTCATTGTGGGCGCAGGCTATCCCTATCACCACTGCTTCCGCCCGGGAACGTTTCATCTGAAGGAATACGATGACTTGTGGAAAAACTTCCTGCGCAAGGGCTATGAAGAAGACTGCGCCCTGCGGCTGGTGTGGTGCCGTTTGCGCCACCCCGTCGACCTGAGCGACCGGGCGCGGGAGGATTATCTGACCTATCTGCGCAGCCACGCCGCGGAAGCGGCACACTGGCGTCTGCAGGAACGGGATGCCGCCGGCCTGCGGTTTTTGCTGCGGGAAACAGAGCCCTCGCGGGAATTGCTGGCGCAGCTGTGCGAAGCCGCCCGAGATCTGGATGCGCCGGAAGTGCTGGCGCTGCTGCTGGAAGAGCAGCATAAACGATTCCCCGCCGGTGCGGAAAAAACCTTTGATTTGTAAGAGAGGAGGGCAGACCCGTGGAACAACAAGAGCAAGGCTTTTCGAAGATCGGACAGGACATTTTGTTTGCGTCCCGAAACGAACTTTACATGAATCTGCCCTATCTGGATGCGGCCCTGTGCGCCCTGCCCTTTGTGCCGGGCGGCGGCATGACGGTGTCGCTGGCCACCGACGGCCTGCATCTGTATTATGACGGCAGCTGGCTGTCCGAGCGCTATCTCCGCAGCCGCGTGCACACCAACCGCGCCTATCTCCACGTGGTGCTGCACTGTATGCTGCGCCATCTGGCGAAAAAACGCGGCAAGGCCGCGGAACTGTGGGATCTGGCCTGTGACGTGGCGGTGGAGAGCATTCTGGACAGTCTGAACTACCCCTGCCTGCAGGACAGCGTGTCCATGGGCAAGCAAAAATTCTACGGCGAGTGCCGGATGGATATGCCGGTGCTGACGGCCGAGGGCATTTACCGCCGTCTGCTGCGGCTGAACCTGTCGGAGTATGAAGTGGCCGTGCTGCAGCGCCGCTTTTTGGTGGATGACCACGGTCTGTGGGATCCGGAGCAGAATGACGACAAGAGCAGACAGCAGGACGAAAAATGGCAGGACGTGTCGGAAAAGACCCGCACGTCCATGGAAACGGTGCTGGCCGGACAGGCCACCGGCGGCGAAGCGGTACTGGAACAGGTTCGGGTGGCCGTGCGGGACGATGTGGATTACCGGGAGTTCCTGCGGCGGTTTGCCGTACCACGGGAGGTCATCGAAGTGGACGGCGACTCCTTTGACTATGGCTTTTATTCCTACGGCTTGCGCCTGTACGGCAATATGCCGCTGGTAGAGCCGCCGGAGACCAAGGAAGAAAAGCGCATCGAGGACTTCGTCATCGCCGTGGACACCTCCATGTCCACCTCGGGTGAACTGGTGCGGCAGTTCCTTGCCTGCACCTATGCCATTCTGCGCAGCACCGAGACCTTTACCCGCAAGGTGAACATCCGCATCCTACAGTGCGACGACCAGATCCGCAAGGATACGGTCATCCGCGATCTGGAGGAGCTGAAAACCTATATGGCAGAGTTTGAACTGTGCGGCGGCAGCGCCACCGACTTCCGCCCGGTGTTTGAACACGTGAACCGCCTGCAAAAAGAAGGCGCGTTTACCTCCCTGCGCGGCATCGTTTACTTTACCGACGGCATGGGTATCTACCCCAAAAAACGACCGCCCTACGACGCGGCCTTTGTGCTGCTGGAAGAACCGCCCCTGTCGGTGGAAATGCCGCCTTGGGCCATCCGTCTGGTGCTGGCGCTGGAAGGTCTGGAAAAGGCCGCCCGCGAGACCGCGGAGGAATACGAGATCGATCTGGAAAATCTTCCCCAACTGTGAGGAGCAAACGATATGAATATCAAACAGGCAAAACAGGAAATTTTCAATACGCTGAAAGCATATCTGACCCGCGACGCCTTGGGCAATTACCTCATTCCCACCGTCCGTCAGCGTCCGGTGCTGCTGATGGGCCCTCCGGGTGTGGGCAAGACCCAGATCATGGAGCAGATCGCCGCCGAAGCCGGTGTGGGTCTGGTGGCCTATACCATCACCCACCACACCCGCCAGAGCGCCATCGGTCTGCCTTTCATTGAAAAGCACACCTACGGCGGCCAGGAATATTCGGTGACCGAGTACACCATGAGCGAGATCCTGGCCTCGGTGTATCAGTTGATGGAGAAAACCGGCCTGAAAGAGGGCATCCTCTTTTTGGACGAGATCAACTGCGTCAGCGAAACGCTGGCGCCTATGATGCTGCAGTTCCTGCAGTGCAAGACCTTCGGCAACCAGCGCCTGCCGGAAGGCTGGCTCATCGTGGCCGCAGGCAATCCGCCGGAGTACAACAAATCCGTCCGTGACTTTGACGTGGTGACGCTGGACCGCGTCAAGCGCATCGATGTCAAAGAGGATTTCGCCGTCTGGAAGGAATACGCCCGCAGAAGAGGTCTGCACGGCGCGGTGATCTCCTATCTGGACATCCGCAAGGAGCATTTCTACCGCATCGAGACCACCGTGGACGGCCTGCAGTTTGCCACCGCCCGCGGCTGGGAAGACCTCAGCGAATTGATCTACGCTTATGAGAAACTGGATATGCGGGTGAATCGTGACGTGATCGGACAGTACATCCAGCTGCCCCGCATCGCCAAGGATTTTGCCAATTATCTGGATCTGTTCTATAAATACCGCAAGACCTATCACGTAGAGGATATCCTGCAGGGCACCTGGCAGCCCATCACCGTGCGCGAACTGCGCGAGGCACCCTTTGACGAGAAACTGTCCGTTATGGGTCTCATCCTCTCCCGTCTGACGGAAAGTGCCAAGGCCACCCGCCTGCAGGATGCCCTGACCACCCGCCTGCACGGCGAGCTGGGCGTGTTCAAGGCAAAGATCGCCGAGGAACAGCCGGATGCCGTGCTGCAGCAGCTGATCGCCCATCAGCAGGCGCAGCTGAAGCGTGCGCAGGAAGCCGGTCAGCTGGAGAAAGAAGAACGCAATTTGGCAATGTCTCTGGTGAACAAGCTGGAGCAGTACCGCGAGAACCTGCGGCAGCAAGAGATCCCCGCGGCGGGTGCCATGGATGCCGTACGCGGCTGGTTCGGCGAAGAAGTGGCACAGCGCAAGGCATTGGGCGAGGAGACCGGCCGGTTCTTTGACAACGCCTTCCGCTTCTTGGAGGAGACCTTCAAGCAGAGTCAGGAACTGGTGATTTTCGTCACCGAGATCACCGCCGGATACGACACCAGCTGGTTCGTGGAGAACTTCGGCTGCAGCGCCTATTTCCGACACAACAAGGAACTGCTGTTTGACGATACCCGGCACCGCATCCGGGAAGAGATCGCCGCTGCCAAGGCGGCACAAATGGAGGGATTCAGCCATGAAGTATGATCTGAAGGCGCTGGACGCTGCGCTGGAACAGCGCATTGCAGAAAAAAAGACCGCCGGCATCTCTGTCTGCCTGCGAGGCCCCGAGGGCGTGATCTTTGAAAAGGGCTACGGCTACTGCGACGAGAACAAGCGCCCCATCAACGAGCATACCGTGATGGGCATCGCGTCCCTCAGCAAGAGCACCGTGGCGCTGGCCCTGTGTATGCTGGAGGCCGAAGGCAAGATCTCCATGGACGACCCCGTGGTGAAGTATCTGCCTTCCTTCCGGATGCCCGGCAGCCCCGTACAGGATGTGACCATTCATCATCTGGCCACCCACACCGCCGGTATCCCTCCCATGGAGCCGCTGGAGTGGTCCATCGCCATGAATACGCCCGCTTGCCCCGACCCTGCGGTGGAGTATCTGTGCAAGACCGCGCCCAATCAGATGGATAAGATTGAGCATATCATCGATTACATTGCCGAGGGCAAGTATCCCACTCTGGGCGGCCCCGGCGAATATATGAGTTATTCCAACGAAGGCTACGCCCTGCTGTGCTACATCTTTGATGCCGCAGCCGGTATGCCGCTGGAACGGTTTTTGAAAGAGCGGGTCTTTGGCCCCATGGGCATGACCCGCAGCGTGCTGGATCTGGATTGCAGCGAGGCCAAGGCCATCGCCGCCGACGGCAACATCACCCGTCTGTGGGGCAAGGATAAGGAGGGCAATCTGGTGGCGGACGACGCGTGGGATATCCTGCCGCCTTTCCGCGCCTGCGCCTGCGTCAAGTCCACCGCCCACGATATGGCGCGGTATTACCAGTGCCTGTCCAACCACGGCATTCTGGACGGGGAGCAGGTCATTCCTGCCGCCGCTGCCGACCGGATGACCGGCCTGCAGTTCCCCCTGACGGAAAAGCCCCATTACTGCTACGGCCTGAACAAGCGCCTGTGGAAGGGCCACGTCATCTGCGAGCACTCCGGCGCGCTGCACGGCGTTGCCACCGCCGGCGCATTCCTGCTGGGTGAAAACTTCGGCTGCGCCGCCCTGTGCAACGAGGATTATCAGGACACCGCCGATCTGTGCTGGATGATGCACAATCTGGTGATGGGCCGCCCGCTGGAAGAACGCCACGTCTGGCTGCAGCCCTCCGGCGAGGAGTACCGGAACCCCGAAATGCTGGAAGGCACCTACATCTGCCACGAAGGCGTGCCGGTGTATGCCAGAATGTACCGCACCGATGCCGGCAAACTGCGGATGGAACGATATCAGTACAAGACCGAAACCGGGGAAAAAGAGATTCTGGTGGATATGGGTCTGGTGCATTGCGGCGGCAGCTGGTTCCAGCTGGAAGACGACAAAGGCGAGCGGATGGGCCGCGTGCACTTCTGGGTGCGTGACGGCAAGGCCTGGGGCGTGCAGATCTATACCCGCATTTACACCCGCGCAGAAGATTAAAACCATAGCAAACACAACACCCCTGCGGCGATGCCGCAGGGGTGTTTTTATGCATAATTATTCGGGCAGGCAGCAAGCCAAAAAGGCCTCCCACGCCGCGCGGCAGCTTTCCGGGTCCCGCAGCCACGCCAGCTCGTGTCCGGCACCCGGCACGGTCACCAGCCATTTTGGGCAGACGGCGGCCCCATAGGTCTCCTGACTCATACGGCAGGGCACCAATCCGTCCCGCCGGCCGTGCAGCCACAGCACCGGCCGCCGGTTGCGCGTCATTACATCGCCGGCGTGGCAATCCTGCAGGCGGTATCCGGCCAGCAGCCGCACCCACAGATCCAGCATAGCCAGCACCGGTCGCACCGGCAGGTGATACCGGCGGATCACCGCGGCGCATTCCTCCCAAGGAGAAGAAAACCCGCAATCCACCACCGCGCCCACCACGTTGTCGGGCAGGGGCAGATCCAGCGCGAACTGCACCGTGGCGCCGCCCATGCTCATGCCGTGCAGCAAAATGGGCGTTTGCGTCCCTTGCCGGCGGCAAACCTCGGCCACCCAGCACTGCAAATCGCGGCGCTCCAGCACGCCAAAGCCCAGCCAGCGGCCGCCGCTGGCGCCGTGTCCCCGCTGATGCAGCACCAACAGGTCAAAGCCGCGGTCCAGATATTCCCGAAACACCCACGCAAAGTCGGTGGGGCCGCTGCTACGCCAGCCGTGGCACAAGATCACCGTGCCGCGGCGCGTCTGCGGCGTGGGCAGAAACTCCGCCGCAAGGGCGGTGTTGTCAAAGCTGCGGATGTGCCACCGCCGGGTGGTCTGGCTGCGGTACCAGTCCAAGCCCTCGCGCATCTGCTGCACCGCGTCGGCGTCCCGACCGCGGCGCTCCAGCCTGCGCCAGAGGAAATCTTCGCGCCGCCCGCCTCGGGCAAATACGATACAAAACAAGAGGAAAGATGCCGCAAGTGCCAGCAGCACCAGTCCCAATAAACCATACAGGAACAGGGGGAGCATACGTGTCTCCTTTCGTCGGGGGATTGCCCTTATTATAGCATAAACTGCGGCGAAAAGGCAAAGGCGGAAAAGAAAATTCGGGAGCTGAAAATAAGTGCAACTTTTTTTCTTGCAAAAGGAAAAATGATGTTTACTTTTTCATTTTGTTGCATTAAAATAAGGTTGGACACCCCTACACATTTTTTGTAAACAGAAATGTTAAAATAACTGCATCGGAGGGAAATCAGTCATGAACATCGAGAATCTGTATGAAAAGACAGATGCGATTCTGAACGAGTTTGGCCGCAAGGAGTCCAGCCTGATCGCTGTACTGCAGGCCATTCAGGAAGAGTTCGCTTACCTGCCCCGAGAGGTCTTCCCCTACCTGTCCAAGGAGATGGACCTTCCCGAAGCACAAATCTACGGCGTTGCCACCTTCTATGAAAACTTCTCCTTGGAACCCAAGGGCAAGTATGTCATCAAGATCTGTGACGGCACCGCCTGCCACGTCCGCCGCTCCATCCCCGTTCTGCAGCGTCTGCGCGCCGAACTGGGTCTGACCGACGGCAAGACCACCACCGACGACCTGCTGTTCACCGTCGAGACCGTCAGCTGTCTGGGCGCCTGCGGTCTGGCTCCCGCTATGACCGTCAACGGCAAGGTGCATCCGTCCATGACCCCGGAAAAGGCCAGCGCCCTGATCGCGGAACTGAAGGAGGCTGAAGGCGTATGCTGAAAACCAGAAAAGAACTGATCACCCTGCGTCAGGCCTGTATGGCTGCCGCCAAGCACGAGACCCGCAAGATCCTGGTGTGTGCCGGTACCGGCTGCGTGGCCGGCGGCTCGTTGGAGATCTACGAGGCCATGAAGACCCGTCTGGAAGAACTGGGCATCCCCTGCGAAGTGTCTTTGGACACCCACGTGGACCACGATATGGTGGGCATGAAGAAGTCCGGCTGTCACGGCTTCTGTGAAATGGGCCCCCTGATGCGCATCGAGCCCCAGGGCTGGCTGTACACCAAGGTGAAGCTGGAAGATGTGGAAGAGATCGTCCAGACCACCGTCATCAACAACGAATATGTCGACCGTCTGGGCTATCAGCGCGACGGCGAGCTGTATAAGCGTCAGGAAGAAGTGCCCTTCTACAAGCGCCAGAACCGTCTGGTGCTGGAGCACTGCGGCCACATCGACGCCACTTCCATTCAGGAATATCTGTCCATCGGCGGTTACTCCGCACTGGAGATGGCGCTGTTTGATATGCAGCCCGAGGATATCGTGAATGAGATCACCGAAGCCGGCCTGCGCGGTCGCGGCGGCGGCGGTTTCCCCGCCGGTACCAAGTGGAGTCAGGTGGCCCGTCAGAAGGCAACTCCCAAGTACATCGTCTGTAACGGTGACGAGGGCGACCCCGGTGCATTTATGGACCGCAGCGTTATGGAGGGTGACCCCCATAAGATGCTGGAAGGTATGATGATCGCCGGCGTAGCCTGCGGCGCTTCCGAAGGCTATATCTACGTCCGTGCCGAGTATCCTCTGGCCGTTTCCCGTCTGCGTACCGCCATTGCACAGGCCGAAGAACTGGGCCTGCTGGGCGATAACATTCTGGGCACCGAGTTCTCCTTCCGCATCCACATCAACCGCGGCGCCGGCGCATTCGTCTGCGGCGAAGGCAGCGCTCTGACCGCATCCATCGAAGGTAAGCGCGGTATGCCCCGCGTCAAGCCGCCCCGTACCGTGGAACACGGCCTGTTTGACAAGCCCACCGTGCTGAACAACGTTGAGACCTTTGCCAACGTGGCCGACATCATCCGCCGCGGCAGCAAGTGGTATCGCGGCATCGGCACCGAAAAGAGCCCCGGCACCAAGGCCTTCGCCCTCACCGGCAACGTGGTCAACACCGGCCTCATCGAGGTGCCCATGGGCACCACCCTGCGCGAGATCATCTTTGACATCGGCGGCGGTATCCGCGACGGCAAGAAGTTCAAGGCCGTGCAGATCGGCGGTCCTTCCGGCGGCTGCCTCACCGAAGAGCATCTGGATATGCCGCTGGACTTCGACTCCCTGAAGAAGGTCGGCGCCATCATCGGCTCCGGCGGTCTGGTGGTTATGGACGAAGACACCTGTATGGTAGAAGTCGCCCGCTTCTTTATGAACTTCACCCAGAACGAATCCTGCGGTAAGTGCGTCCCCTGCCGTGAAGGCACCAAGCGGATGCTGGAGATTCTGGAGCGCATCGTAGACGGTCAGGGCAAGCCCGGCGACATCGAACTGCTGGAAGAACTGGCAGACACCATCTCCTCCACCGCACTGTGCGGTCTGGGCAAGACGGCTGCCGGCCCCGTGGTCAGCACCTTGAAGTACTTCCGTCACGAGTACGAGGCACATATTTATGACAAGCGCTGCCCCGCCAACCAGTGTCAGAAGCTCAAGCGTCTGGTCATCGATCCCGAGAAGTGCAAAGGCTGCAGCCTGTGCTCCCTCAACTGTCCCGTCAGCGCCATCAGCGGCAAGCTGCGCAGTCCTTATTCCATCGATCTGGATAAGTGTATCCGCTGCGGCGTCTGTATCTCCAACTGTAAGTTCGATGCCATCTACGAGGAGGTCTAAGTTATGCAGAAGAACAGCTTTATGTATATCGACGACATCCCTGTCGTCATCGAAAACGAGAAAAATATTCTGGATATGACCCGGAAGGCCGGCATCGAGATGCCCACCTTCTGCTACTATTCCGAACTGTCGGTCTACGGCGCCTGCCGTATGTGTATGGTAGAGGATGACCGCGGCGGTATGCACGCCGCCTGCTCCACCCCGCCCAAGCCCGGCATGAAGGTCTATACCAACACTGCTCGCCTGCGTAAGTACCGCAAGAACATTCTGGAACTGATGCTGGCCAACCACTGCCGTGATTGCACCACCTGCGAAAAGGGTGACGACTGCAAGCTGAAGGAGATCGCCCGCCGCTTCTATCTGGAAGATGTCCGTTTCCCCAACAGCATGACCGAGCCCAAGAAGGACGAGTCTTCCGTTTCTATCTCCATTGATAAGAGCAAGTGCATCCTGTGCGGTGACTGCGTCCGTATGTGTAACGAGACCCAGAAGGTGGGCGCCATCTCCTTCGTCCATCGCGGCAGCAAGATGGAAGTGGGTACCGCCTTCGGTATCCCCATCGCAGAATCTGCCTGCGTCGGCTGCGGCCAGTGCGCAGCCGTCTGCCCCACCGGTGCCATCGTGGTCCAGAAGAACGTGGACCGCACCTGGGCCGCCATCTATGATCCCAACGTCAAGACCGTGGTGCAGATGGCACCTGCCGTCCGTGCCGGTGTCGCCAAGGCACTGGGTCTGGAAGACGGCGCCGTGGCAAAGGGTATGCTGTTTGCTGCTATGCGCCGTATGGGCTTTGACGAGGTCTTCGACACCACCACCGGTGCCGACCTGACCGTGCTGGAAGAAGCCAACGAGTTCTTGAACCGTCTGCAGAACGGCGGCAAGCTGCCTCTGTTCACCTCCTGCTGCCCCGCATGGATCCAGTTCGCCGAGAAGAAGTATCCCGAACTGCTGGAGAACATCTCCACCTGCCGCAGCCCCATGCAGATGTTCGGCTCCGTGCTGAAGGAATACTACAAGGACGATCCCAAGAAGATCGTCAGCGTGGCCGTCATGCCCTGTACCGCCAAGAAGTACGAGGCCGTCCGTCCCGAGTTCAAGCGCCCCGATGGCACTGACACCATCGATCTGGTCATCACCACCCAGGAGCTGGTGCAGATGATCCACGAAAGCGGCCTGAATATGGACACCCTGCTGCCCGAGACCTCTTCCAAGCCCTTCGGTATGATGAGCGGCGCCGGCGTCATCTTTGGCGTCACCGGCGGCGTCACCGAAGCCGTTCTGCGTTACGTAGAGCAGGAGAAGAACGTCACCACCCGTCAGATCATCGCCATGTCCGGTGTCCGCGGTCTGGAAGGTGTCAAGGAGATCGAGTATCCCGTTGGCGACCTGACCCTGCGCATCGCCGTGGTCAGCGGTCTGGGCAATGCAGATGCCCTGATCCGCAAGCTGAAGGCCGGCGAAGTACACTATGACCTGATCGAGGTCATGGCTTGTCCCCGCGGCTGTATCGCCGGTGCCGGTCAGCCTTGGGGCACCAAGGAAGAAAAGAACGCCCGCAGCGAGATCCTCTATCGCAACGACCGCATCAGCCAGATCAAGTCTGCCGAAGAGAATCCCACCCTGCAGATGCTGTACGACGACATCATCAAGGGTCGTACCCACGAGCTGCTGCACGTTCATTACGGCAAGCATCACGAAGAATAATCCATTCAGCCACAAGGCGCCCTTCCCCCCCGGAAGGGCGCCTTTTTCTGTATGCAAAACGATTGTTACGAAGATGTAAAAAGCGGTCCTCTTCGGCAAAAAACGCCAGTTTTTTCTTGATAGACCGGAATAAAAGTGCTATGATAGTATATGTAGAATTATATCTCGAAGTATGCTCTTTTTTAGATATGCTTGTCAGCACCGACCAAGGAGGCGGCGTTATTTATGAAAATTCCCTTTTCTCCCCCCGACATTACCGAGCAGGAGATCCAAGCGGTGGCAGAAGCCCTGCGCTCCGGCTGGATCACCACCGGCCCGCGCACCAAGGAATTGGAGCGGCAGGTGGCGGCGCTGTGCGGTGTCAACCGCGCCGTCTGCCTGAACTCCCAGACCGCCTGCGCCGAAATGGCCCTGCATCTGCTGGGCATCGGCCCCGGTGACGAGGTCATCGTGCCTGCCTATACCTATACCGCCAGCGCCTCTGTGGTGTGCCACGTGGGTGCAAAACTGGTGATGGTAGACTGCCTGCCCGATTCCTTTGAACTGGATTACGATCAGGTGGCTGCCGCCATCACCCCCCGCACCAAGGCGGTGATCCCCGTGGATCTGGGCGGTGTGCCCTGTGATTATGACCGGCTGCACGCCATCGTGGAGGAAAAACGCGGCATCTTCTGCGGCGAAACACCTCTGCAAAAGGCACTGGGCCGCGTGGCCATTCTGGCCGATACCGCCCACGCGCTGGGCGCCACCCGCAACGGCAAGCCCGCCGGCAGTCTGGCCGACTTTTCCTCTTTCTCCTTCCACGCGGTGAAGAACCTCACCACCGCCGAGGGCGGCGCCTTGGCTTGGCGCACCATCCCCGGTGTGGACGATGAAGAGATCTACCGCCAGCTGCAGCTCTTTTCTCTGCACGGCCAGTCCAAGGACGCACTGGCCAAAACCAAGCTGGGCGCTTGGGCGTACGACATTCTTGGCCCCTGGTACAAGTGCAATATGACCGATATGGCTGCCGCCATGGGTCTGGTGCAGATGCAGCGCTATTCCGAACTGCTGCAGCGCAGACGGGAGATCATCGAAGCCTACGATGCCGCGCTGCGGCCGCTGGGCGTGGAGAGCCTGCCCCACTATACCGATGCATGGAGCTCCTCCGGCCATCTGTATATTTGCCGCGTGCCCGGCATCACCCCGGAGCAGCGCAACGAGATCATCGAAAAGATGGCCCAGCGCGGTGTGGCCACCAATGTGCATTACAAACCCCTGCCGATGCACACCGCCTACAAGAAATTGGGCTTTGACATTGCCGATTACCCCCACGCCTACGCCCATTTTGCCAACGAGATCACCCTGCCCCTGCACACTTGCCTTACCGACGAGCAGGTGGCCTATGTGACCGATTGCTTTGCCGACGTATTGAGAGACTATATCCGATGAAATTGATTGCTTGGGAAGACCTGCCGGCCTCTATGCAGACGGAGGCGGTACGGCCCTATTACGAGGCGCTGCAAGGCCGCGCCCTGAGCCTTGCCTGCAAGCGCGTCTTTGATGTGGTGGTGTCTGCGCTGATGCTGGTGGTGCTGGCGCCGGTGTTCCTGCTGCTGGCCATCGCCATCAAGCTGGATTCCCCCGGCCCGGTGTTCTACCGACAGGTGCGCGTGACCCAGTACGGAAAGCAGTTCCGCATCTTCAAATTCCGCTCCATGGTGCAGAATGCCGACAAGATCGGCGCACAGGTCACCGTGGGCAACGATCGCCGCATCACCCGCATGGGCAAACTGATCCGCAAATGCCGTCTGGACGAGCTGTGCCAGCTTATTGACGTGTTCCGCGGCACCATGACCTTTGTGGGCACCCGCCCCGAAGTGCCCAAGTACGTGGCGGCCTATACCCCCGAAATGCTGGCCACCCTGCTGCTGCCGGCCGGTGTCACCAGCGAAGCCAGCATCCGGTACAAGGACGAAGCCGCGCTGCTGGATGCCGCAGACGATGTGGACAAGGTCTATATAGAGCAGGTGCTGCCCGGAAAAATGAAGTATAACCTGCACGCCATTCATAATTTCAGCTTTTTTGGCGATATCAAAACCATGTTCCGTACCGTCTTTGCCGTGCTGGGCAAGGACTACGGCGAGGAAGAAGGTCTGAACGGATGAAGATCTGGTTGATCAACCACTACGCGGTGCCGCCCCAGTACTACCCCCTGGCGCGGCAGACCTATTTTGCAAAATATCTTATGGAGATGGGCCACGAGGTCACCATCTTCGCCGCCAGCACGGTGCACAACTCCGACAAAAACCTCATCACCGACGGCGCCCCTTGGCGCGAAGAAACGGTGAACGGCGTGCATTACGTGTATATCAAGTGTATGGACTATCAGGGCAGCGGCCTGCGGCGCGTGTATAACATCTGCGAGTTTGCGTGGAAACTGCCCGGCGTGTGCAAGCGCTTCCCCCGTCCCGATGCCATCGTGGCCACCTCCATGCCCCCCACGTCCTGCGCGATGGGCGTGCATCTGGGCAGAAAATGGGGCTGCAAGACGGTGGCCGAGATCGCCGACCTGTGGCCGGAGTCCATCGTGGAATACGGTATCGCCGGCCCCCGCAATCCGGTGGTCATCGCCCTGCGCTGGCTGGAAAAGTGGATCTACAAAAAGACGGAAAAACTGGTCTTTACCGCCGAAGGCTCTTACGATTACATCCGTGAGCAGCATTGGGAGGCGGCTGTGCCCGAACGCAAGGTCTACTATATCAACAACGGCGTCGATCTGGAACTCTTCCGCTACAATCGGGAGCAGTTCCCCGTGCAGGATGCCGATCTGGAGAATCCCGACCTGTTCAAGGTGGTCTATGCCGGCTCCATTCGCAAGGTCAACAATCTGGGCCTGCTGCTGGATGCCGCCAAGTGCGTGAAGGACCCCCGTGTGAAGTTTCTGGTCTGGGGCGACGGCGACGAGCTGGAAGCCCTGAAGCAGCGGGTGGCCGATGAGCACATCGATAACGTCTGCTTCAAGGGCCGCGTAGAGAAAAAATACGTGCCCGCGATCGTCAGCCGCGCCGACTTGAACATCGCCCACAACACCCCGGCCAGCCTGTTCCGCTTTGGCATCAGTTTCAACAAACTGTTTGACTATCTGGCGGCGGAAAAGCCGGTGCTGTCCGACTTCCCCTGCCCCTATAACCCCTCCGTCACCTACGGAGCCGGTACTCAGGTGGAAGACCCCACCCCCGAAAACATTGCACAGGCTGTGGAATACTACGCCAACCTGACCCCGGAAGAATATGCCCGTTATCAAGCCAATGCCGCCCGCGCCGCCGAGGAATACGACTTCCGTCGGCTGACGCAAAAGCTGCTGGATGTTATCAACGCCTGAAAGGAGCCCAATTATGCAGTTTATTGATCTGAAAGCCCAATACCGTGCGCTGAAAGAAGAAATCAATGCCAATATCCAGACCGTGCTGGATTCCGCCGCGTTCATCGGCGGCCCCCAGGTAAAGGAACTGGAGCAGAAGCTGGCCGCTTATGTCGGCCGCAAGCATTGCATCACCTGTGCCAACGGCACCGATGCCCTGCAGGTGGCGTATATGGTGGCCGGCGTGGGTGCCGGTGACGCGGTATTCTGCCCCGATATGACCTTTATCGCCTCTACCGAGCCTGCCAAAATGCTGGGCGCCACGCCGGTGTTCTGTGACATCACCACCGACACCTATACCCTCTGCCCCGAAAGCCTCCAGCGGCAGATTCAGGCGGTGCTGGCCGAGGGCAAACTGACCCCCAAGGCCGTGGTTGCCGTAGACATTCTGGGCAACCCCTGCGACTATGACGCGCTGCTGCCCATCTGTGAGAAATACGGCCTGTTCCTCATCGAGGACGCCGCCCAGAGCTTCGGCGCCACCTACAAGGGCCGCAAGTGCTGCGCCTTCGGCGAAATGGCCACCACTTCCTTCTTCCCCGCAAAGCCCTTGGGCTGCTACGGTGACGGCGGCGCCATCTTTACCGATGACGATGCCATTGCCGACCTGTGCCGCAGCATCTGCGTCCACGGCAAGGGCCCCGGCGGCAAGTACGACAACATCCGTGTGGGTGTCAACTCCCGTCTGGATACCCTGCAGGCCGCCATTCTGCTGCCCAAGCTGAAGGCGCTGGCCGATTACGAAGTGGATGCCCGCCAGAAGGTGGCCGATGCCTATAACACCGCCTTTGCCGGCAAGTGTGTCACCCCCTATGTGATGGACGGCTGCCAGTCCATCTGGGCACAGTATGCCGCGCTGGCCGAGAACAAGGCCCAGCGTGATGCCGTCATTGCCCATCTGAAGGAAAAGAACATCCCCAATATGGTCTACTATCCTACGCCCCAGCACGCGCTGCCGGTGTTCAAGGATGAGCCCACCTATGGCGAGACCTTCAAAAACTCCAACGACTACTGCGACCGCACCTTCTCACTGCCCATGCATCCCTATATGGAAGCAGGCGACCAGCAGCAGGTCATCGAAGCCGTACTGGAGGCGCTGAAATGATGCGCCTGTCCGATGCGGTGCAGGGACTGCCCGGCAGACTGGTGTCTGACGGCGAGTTCCGCTGCATCGCCTATGCCACCGAGCGGGAGCAGACCGCCTTCCTGACCTTTTTTGAAAAGGCCAAGTTTGCCTCCGCGCTGGAAAACCCCAACATTTCCTGCATCCTGACCCGGGAAGAGCTGCTGGAACACATCCCGCCCCACATTCAGGGCGTGTTCGTGTGCGATGCCCCCCGTACCCAGATGTTTGCCCTGCACGAAAAGCTGGCGCAGGACCCTGCCTATGTGGGCGAGTCTTTCCCCACCCGGGTGGGCAAGGATTGCAGCATCAGCCCCTTGGCCGCCATCGATGCACAGAACGTGATCATCGGTGACCGGGTCACCATCGAGCCCTTCGTGCAGATCAAGGGCCGCGTCACCATCGGCAACGATGTGGTGCTCCGCGCCGGTGCGGTGGTGGGCGGCAAAGGCTTTTCCTTCGCCCAGAACGCCGCCGGCGAGAACGTGTCGGTGACCGACACCGCCAGCATCGTGCTGGAGGACGGTGTGGAGCTGTTTGAGCAGGCCTGCATCTCCACCGGCATTTTCCCCTGGGAAAAGACGGTCATCGGTGCCAATACCAAACTGGACACCAAGGCCTTTGTGGGTCACGGCAGCCACGTGGGCAAGAACAGCCTCATCGTGGCCGGTGCCTGCATCTGCGGCAACTGCCGCATCGGCGACAACGTGTGGATCGGCCCGGGTGCCATCGTCTCCAACCGGATGACGGTGGGCGACCGTGCCCGTGTGTCGCTGGGCGCCGTGGTGACCCGTCCCGTCCCCGGCGGTATGACGGTGTCGGGCAACTTTGCTGTTGAACACAAGATGTTTTTGCATAATCTAAAAAAATCCATTGAGGAGTATGATGAATATGAGCATGAAAGCACAACTCATTGAGAAGATTCAGAATAAGACCCTGACCATGGGCGTTTGCGGTCTGGGTTACGTGGGCCTGCCTCTGGCCGTAGATAAGGCCAAGCACGGCTTCAAGACCATCGGTTTTGATGTCCAGCAGGCCAAGGTAGATATGGTCAACGCCGGCCAGAACTACATCGGCGATGTGGTGGATGCCGACCTGCAGGAACTGGTTTCCGCCGGTATGCTGCGTGCCACCACCGATTTCTCTCAGGTCTGCGACGTGGACTTTATCGCCATCTGCGTGCCCACTCCTCTGGACCCCCACCAGCAGCCCGACATCAGCTATGTCAAGAACTCCGCCATCGAGATCGCCAAGCATCTGAAGCCCGGCACCATGGTGGTTCTGGAATCCACCACCTATCCCGGCACCACCGAGGAACTGCTGAAGCCCATTCTGGAAGAGGGCAGCGGCCTGAAGTGCGGTGAGGATTTCTATCTGGGCTTCTCTCCCGAGCGTGTCGATCCGGGCAACAAGACCTATAAGACCAGCAACACCCCCAAGGTGGTAGGCGCCATCGGCGACGATGCCGTGGAGGTCATCGCCATGGTCTACCGCGCCATTCTGGAGGGCGAAGTGCACACCGTGTCCTCTCCCGCCGTGGCCGAAATGGAAAAGATCCTGGAGAACACCTACCGTAACATCAACATCGGTCTGGTGAACGAGCTGGCCATCCTGTGCAACAAGATGGGCATCGATATCTGGGAAGTCATCGACGCTGCCAAGACCAAGCCCTACGGCTTCCAGGCCTTCTATCCCGGCCCCGGTCTGGGCGGTCACTGCATCCCCCTGGACCCCTATTACCTCAGCTGGAAGGCCCGTGAGTACGGCTTCCACACCAGCATGATCGAGGCCTCTATGATGGTCAACGACCGTATGCCCGAGTACACCGTCGAGCGTGCCGGCAAGATCCTGAACCGCCACAAGAAGCCTCTGAACGGCTCCAAGGTGCTGATTCTGGGCGTAGCCTACAAGCAGGACATCGACGACTATCGCGAGAGCCCTGCCATCCGCGTCATTGAAGAGTTCCACAAGACCGGTGCCAACGTGGACTTCTACGATCCCTTCGTGGCCAAGTACCGCGAAAAGGGTCAGTGGTTCGAGGGTCTGAAGGAGATCAGCCCCGAGATCCTGCGCGGCTATGATCTGGTTTGCATCACCACCGGCCACACCAACGTGGATTATCCCATGGTGTGCTCTGCCGGCGTGCCCGTTTTTGACTGTAAGAACGTCACCAAGGGCATCGAAAACAAGGAAAACGTCGAGGTTCTGTAATCCAAACTTGCCCGCGGCCGCAAGGCTGCGGGCAACTGCCCGTCCGCACAAGGGGCGGTACGGCTTGCCAAGGAGCGAAGTATGAAGAAAATTTGCCATATGACCAGCGCCCACCCGGCGGGCGATGTGCGCATCTTCCATAAGGAGTGCGTCTCCCTTGCCCGGGCTGGATACGAGGTGTATCTGGTGCAGCGGGGCGAAAGCGGTGAGGAGCAGGGCGTGCATCTGGTGGGCATCGGCGAGATCCCGCCCGGCCGCATCGCCCGTATGACCAAGGGTGCCAAAGCGGTCTATCAAAAGGCGCTGGAAGTGGATGCCGACCTGTATCACTTCCACGACCCCGAACTGCTGCCCTATGCGCTGAAACTGAAAAAGCGCGGCAAAAAAGTGGTGTTCGACAGCCACGAAATGTACACCGAGCAGATCCGCAACAAGGCCTATCTGCCCGGCTGGTGCGCCAAGCTGATCTCTGCCCTGTACGGCGGGTTCCAGCAGTATGTGCTGCGGCGCATCGACGGCTTGGTGTTCCCCTGCCTGAAAGACGGCAAGCACCCCTTCGCCGGCCAGTGTCCCCGGGTCATTACGGTGGATAATCTGCCCATGCTCCACGAGCTGTACGACCGCTATGACCCTGCGGCGGAAAAAGAACCGGGCAGCATCGTGCACGTGGGCAGCCTGACCTATCCCCGGGGCATCACCCACGTGATCCGCGCCGGTGCCGCTGCCGGCAGCAAGGTGATCCTGGCCGGCGTATACTCCCCCGAAAGCTATCGGGCGGAAGTCGAGGCCATGCCGGAGTACGCCTGCGTGGAGTATCTGGGCAAGCAGGATCGCGACGGCGTGCGCCGCGCGCTGCAGCGTGGCTGCGTGGGTATGGCTACCCTGCTGAATGTGGGCCAGTATAACCAGTACGACAATCTGGCCACCAAGGTGTACGAGTATATGTCGCTGGGCCTGCCCGTGGTGCTGACCCGTTCGGCCTATAACCAGTCGGTGATGGATCGCCTGCAGTTCGGCATCTGCGTGGACCCCGAAAACGTGGAGGAGATCGCCGCTGCCGTCCGTTATCTGCTGGACCATCCCGAAGAAGCCCGCGTGATGGGCGAAAACGGCCGCCGCGCCGTCAAAGAAGTGTTCAACTGGGACGAAGAAGTGAAGAAATTGCTGTCCCTGTATCAAGAGATTCTCAAAGACTGAGGAGGAACGACTATGAATTACGCACTCATCGGCTGCGGCCGTATTGCCACCAATCATATGAAGGCTGCCGTCAACAACGGTCTGCAGATCGTTGCCGTTTGTGATGTGAAGCCCGAAGCCATGGAAGCTCTGCTGGCCAAGCACGGTCTGGAGCAGGATGCCTCCATCAAGCGTTATACCGATTACAAGCAGATGCTGGCAGAAAACGCCATCGAGCTGGCATCCATCGCCACCGAAAGCGGCAACCACGCCGAGATCGCCCTGTACTGCATCGATCAGGGGGTCAATCTGATCATCGAAAAGCCCATGGCCATGAATATGCAGGATGCCGAAGAGATCATCCGCCGCAGCGAGGCCAAGGGCGTGAAGGTCTCCGCCTGCCACCAGAACCGCTTCAACGTGGCCATTCAGGAACTGCGCCGCGCCGTAGAGGCCGGCCGTTTCGGCAAACTGTCCCACGGCTCCATCCACGTGCGCTGGAACCGCGACCGCGGTTATTATGACCAGGCACCCTGGCGCGGCACCTGGGCACAGGACGGCGGCTGCCTGATGAACCAGTGCATCCACGGCATCGACCTGCTGCGTTGGATGATAGGCGACGAGGTAGAGGAAGTCTACGGCGTGACCCAGCAGCAGTTCCACGATTATCTGGAGTGCGAAGACATCGGCATGGCCGTGGTGAAGTTCAAGAACGGCGCCGTCGGCACCATCGAGGGCACCACCAACGTGTACCCCAAGAATCTGGAAGAGACCCTGTACCTGTTTGGCGAGACCGGTACCGTCAAGATCGGCGGCACCTCTACCAATAACATCGACGTGTGGAACTTCGCCGAGGAAAGCGAAGCCGACCAGAAGAACAAGGGCCTGCAGGAGGCCACCTCCAACGTCTACGGCAACGGCCACACCAGCCTGTTTGCCGATATGATCGAGGCCATTCAGCAGGATCGCAAGCCCTATGTGGATGCCGTAGCCGGCAGAAATGCGCTGGAAATGATTCTGGCCATCTATCAGTCCGCTGCCACCGGCAAGCCCGTAAAGCTGCCTCTGGGCAACGTGGCTTCCACCGACTTTACCGGGAGATTTGACAAATGAACATCCTGGTCGTCTGCCACGATGGACTGTACCGGGACCTCTCCGCGTCCTTTGTCCACGGACAGACCCAGGCTTATGCCAAACTGGGGCATCGGGTGCGTGTGATCATCCCGGTGGCGGTGGGCAAACCCGGGCCGGAGGGCAAGCGCTTCGGCCCTGCCGTCCTGCGCCGTGAGGCCGATGGGGTAGAGTTGTACTATGTGCGCTATGTGACCCTGTCCCGCTACGGCACCCGTTGGTTCAATCATACCGCGGCCTGCGCCGCAGTGGGTGCCTGCCTGCGCACCCTGCTGCGTGATTTTGCGCCGCAGGTGATCCACGCCCATACTTTGGGCTTTGACACGCGCATCGGCGCGTGGCTTAAGCGGCGCTTGGGCATCCCCTTGGTGGTCACCACCCACGGCTCGGATGCCTCCGTGCCCTTTGAACAGGGCGATCTGGCCTTTTTGCGAAAGCACTGCGACTTGGCGGACACCGTGGTGGCCGTCAGTTCCGCGCTGGCGGAAAAAGTGCGCGCCTGCGGTACCCGGACCCCCGTGCAGGTGATCCTCAACGGCTTCCGCCTGCATCACGTGCCTGCATCGGCAGAAAAAGCGCCGGTGTCCCTCATTCAGGTGGGCAACCTGCAGGAACAAAAGCGGGTGCACATTACCATCGAGGC
>JAFYMZ010000077.1 GCA_017548175.1 Clostridia bacterium
ACCCCCAAGCAGTATCCCCGCCGCTTCGCCAAGATCTCTTCCAGCCCCCTGTAAACAGAACAACCGCACAAAGACCGACAGCGTGATCTGTCGGTCTTTTTTTATACGATATATGATGTACGGGCAAATGTAGGGAACAGGCTTGCCTGTTCCGCGGCCCCGCTTTATCTCCCGCAGCGCCACAATACGACAACAAATCGTATAATTCATATAGTATATTTCATACAGTATAAATAATTTTGAAAAAATAAGAATAAAAATAGGAATTATTATTAAAAAAGATGTTGACAAACGCAACAATCGTGCTATAATAATACTCAAGAAAAGGAATTGTTCCTAAAAAGGAGGGCTGATATGACCAAGCAGCGAGCCGCAATCCTGCGGGCGATGGAAGAGGGTCCGCGGCATATGAACGCCGAAGAGATCTTCAACAAAGCCAAGCAGATTTTGCCCAGGCTGGCGTTGGGAACGGTATACCGCAACCTGAACGCCATGTGCGAAGAGGGTGAGATCTTCCGGATCCCCGTACCGGGGCAACCGGATCATTACGACAGAAACCCTGTGAAGCACGAGCATACATACTGTGAACGCTGCGGCGAACTGGCCGACCTGCTGCTGCCGGAACTGGCAGACCTGCTGGCCAAGGCGTGTCCCGATTACAACGGATATCAGCTCACCGTATGTACCCTTTGCGCCAACTGCAAAGCAGAAGACGCGAATAAACAGTAAACCAAAACTCAAAATAATAACAACGATCTTACAGGAGGATTTTACTATGGAACTCAGAGGCAGCAAGACCGAGAAAAACCTGATGGCCGCATTCGCAGGCGAGAGCCAGGCCAGAAACAAGTACACCTATTTCGCATCCGTCGCCAAGAAGGAAGGCTACGAGCAGATCGCAGCCATTTTCCAGCAGACCGCCGATAACGAGAAAGAGCACGCCAAGCTGTGGTTCAAGGCACTGGGCGAGCTGGGCACCACCGCACAGAACCTGAAGCACGCCGCCGAGGGCGAGAACTACGAGTGGACCGATATGTACGCCACCTTTGCCAAGGAGGCAGAGGAAGAGGGCTTTATGGCTCTGGCCGCACAGTTCCGTATGGTCGCCGCCATCGAAAAGTCTCACGAAGAGCGCTATCTGGCTCTGCTGAACAACGTAGAGATGCAGAAGGTCTTTGAGAAGAGCGAAGAGGTCATGTGGGAATGCCGTAACTGCGGCCACCTGGTAGTCGGCAAGAAGGCTCCCGGCGCTTGCCCCGTCTGCGCACATCCCCAGAGCTTCTTTGAGGTTCGCAAAGAGAACTATTAATTTCTATCATTCGTAAGGAGAACGATTGCGATGAAAAACCTGAAAACTGCGGAGTTTAACGACTTTATCGCACAGGAAGGCCTGCTGGTTCTGGATTTCTGGGCAAACTGGTGCGGCCCCTGCAAGATGCTGGCCCCCGTGATGGAGGCGCTGGAGCAGCGGTTTCCTCAGGTACACTTTGCCAAGGTCAACGTGGATGAAGAACCCGAACTGGCCGGTGCCTTCCGTGTGGATGCCATCCCCTGTCTGTTCTTTGTAAAAGATCAGACGATGGTCAGCCGTATGGCCGGTTACCAGACCGAAGATGCCCTGGCCGGTGCCATCGAGGAGCTGATGAAATAATGGCTGTTCGTCTGAATCCCGATGCCGAAGTCGTTGCCGGCATCCGCGAAGGACTGAAGCAGACCGGCGGTTATTGCCCCTGCCGCAGATTGCGCACGGAAGAGAACCGCTGCATCTGTCAAGAGTTCAAAGAGCAGATCGCAGACCCCAATTTCGAGGGTTACTGCCACTGTATGCTCTACTATAAGGAAAAAGATTAAGTACCTCGCATCCCCGGGAGTTTTCCCGGGGATGTTTTTGCTTGCCGCCCCCTCTTGTCAGATTTCCGCCCCCGTGCTATCATAAACACAAAGGGAGGTGCGTCCGATGCAGCTACAATGGAAAGAACTGACCGGGTGGGAAGAACTGGCCGGCGGCTATGCCGTCTATGCCGACTGTATGTTTATGCCCACGGAAGAAAAATATCAGCGGAAAATGCAGGCCTATTTGCAGGATCCGGCCGTCAAACTCTACGGCTGCTTCTGTGAAAATGCATTGTGCGGCCTGCTGGTGCTGAAGCTTTTTCCACAGGGGCAGGCCGAACTTGTGGGAATCGCCGTGGCGCGGGAATGCCGCAGACAGGGCATCGGCCGCTGGATGCTGCGGCAGGTGACGGAAACCTGCGCGCTGCGCGGTCTGCTGGCCGAAACCGACGACGACGCGGTGGCCTTTTACAGAAAAACCGGCTTTGCTGTGGAAAACCGCACGGAATATTACGACGGACGACCCGTGACCCGCTATCAATGCCAATGGAGCAAATAAAAAGACCGCCTTTGGGATGTCCCAAAGGCGGTTTTTGCAGCTTGTTTCTTATTCTTCGTCGCCGTGACCGTGGTCGTGGTCGCAGTCACACTTAATCTCGCCCACGATGGGGGTGGGATCGATGCCCTGACGGGTGTAGTAGTCAGCCAGCGCAGCCTTGATGGCCTCTTCTGCCAGCACGGAGCAGTGCACCTTCACGGGGGGCAGACCGTCCAGCGCCTCCATCACGGCGGCATTGGTCAGCTGCAGAGCCTCCTGAATGGTCTTGCCCTTTACCAGCTCGGTAGCCATAGAGGAAGTTGCAACGGCAGCGCCGCAGCCAAAGGTCTGGAACTTTACGTCCACGATGACGTCGTTTTCGATCTTCAGCATCATCTTCATGATGTCGCCGCACTTCTGATTGCCCACGGTGCCTACAGCGTTGGCGCCTTCCAGCAGACCCACGTTGCGGGGGTTGGCAAAATGATCCATTACTTTCTTCGAATATTCCATAATTTCTTCCGTTTCCTTCCTGTATCAGCCGTTCCAGATGGGGGACATCATACGCAGACGCTCCACCACCAGTTTCAGTTTTTCCAAAATATAATCCACGTCTTCTTCGGTGTTCTGGGTACCCAGGGTCAGACGCAGGCTGCCGTGGGCGATCTCGTGAGGCAGACCCAGACCCAGCAGCACGTGGCTGGGATCCAGACTACCGGTAGAGCAAGCGCTGCCGGTGCTGGCGCAGATGCCGTGCATGTCCAGCAGCAGAACCAGACTCTCGCCCTCGATGGCATTGATGCAGAAGCTGCAGGTGCCGGGCAGACGGTCGGTGGGATGACCGGTGAGAATGGTCTGGGGGAACTGCAGCACGCCGTCGATCAGCTTGCGGGACAGACCGCCCACATACTCGATCTCCTGCTGCAGGTGCTCGCGCTTCAGGCGGGCAGCCTCGCCCAGACCGACGATGCCGGCGATGTTCTCGGTGCCGCTGCGGCGACCCTTTTCCTGACCGCCGCCGGTGATGACGGGAGTCAGCATCACACCCTTGCGGATGTAGATGGCGCCCACGCCCTTGGGGGCGTTGATCTTGTGGCCGGACAGGCTCAGCAGGTCGATGTTCATGGCCTTGACATCCACGGGCACGTGACCAAAGGCCTGTACCGCGTCGGTGTGGAACAGCACGCCCTTGCTGCGGCACAGCGCGCCGATGTCGGCGATGTCGTTGATGGTACCAACCTCGTTGTTGGCAAACATAATGCTCACCAGGGCGGTATCTTCGGTGATGGCGGCCTCCAGATCGCTGAGGCGTACCTTACCGGTGCCGTCGACGGGCAGGTAGGTGACCTTGAAGCCCTCTTTCTCCAGTGCCTCTGCGGTGCGCAGGATGGCAGGATGCTCGATGGTAGAGGTGATCATGTGCTTTTTGCCCTTGGCCTGGGGGGACTTCAGGGCGCCGCGCAGGGCCATATTGTCGCTTTCGCTGCCGCCGCCGGTGAAGAATACCTCACTGGGGTCGCAGTTCAGCGTCAGGGCGATTTCCTTGCGGGCTTCTTCCAGCGCCATGTGGCTGCTCTTGCCCAGCTGGTACAGCGTACTTGCGTTGCCGTACTCGGTGGTCAGGAAGGGCAGCATTTTATCCAAAACGCGGCGGTCAATGGGGGTGGTTGCCGCATTGTCCGCATAAACAAAACGATGTTCCATATCCGTTTGCTCCTTTTTCCGCCGATATTCCATCCGATTCAGCGGTCAATTTCTTCCATTCTTTAATATACACCTTTCTGGTGCATATTACAACCCCTTTTCTAATAAGGAAGCAAATTTTTTTGTCTGCGCCACCGCCAGCGCGTCGCAGCGGTTGTTAAAGGGGTTGTCGGCGTGGCCCTTGACCCAAATCAGCTTGACCTGATGGATGTGAAAGAGCCGGTCCAGCTCTTGCCACAGGTCGGGATTGGCGATGGGGCTTTTGTCGGCCTTTTTCCAGCCGCGCTTGCGCCAGCCTTCCAGCCAGCCCTCGTTCACCGCCTTGGCGATGTACTGGCTGTCGGTGTACAGCTCCACGGCGCAAGGTTCTTTTAAGGCAGACAGGCCGCGAATGGCGCCGGTGAGTTCCATCCGGTTGTTGGTGGTCTGGCTTTCGCCGCCGGACAGTTCTTTCTCCAGTCCCTTCCAGATGAGGATGGCGCCCCAGCCGCCGGGGCCGGGATTGCCGCTGCAAGAACCGTCGGTATATAAAGTGACTTCTTTCATGGGTCGTTCACTCACTTTCCCTTATTTTCCCACGCAAAAGCGGCCGAAAATGGCCTGCGCGATGTCGGCGGATGCCGTTTCGCCGGTGATCTGTCCCAACAGATTCAATCCGCGCTCGGCATCGGACAGAAAGGCATCGGCCGTCAGACCCATACGGGCGCAATCGGCCGCCGTCTGCAGCGCGGCGCAGGCCTCTTGCAGCAGCGCCGCCTGTCGTGCCGAGGTGATGAGCACCTCCTGGGGCGCGGGTGCAAGGGCGGACAGCCATTGGGCCAGCGCCTCCACCGAGCCGCCCTTGGCAGACAGGGGAAAGACCGCCTCGAAGCCTTCGATGTGGGGCAGCGCAGAGGGGTCGGCCAGCAGATCGGTCTTGTTGAGCACCAGCGCGCGCTGGGGGCACTCCCGTGCCAGCGCCAGCGCTTCTTCGTCCTCGGGGGAGAGGGGGCGGGACACGTCCAGCACGCACAGGATGGCCTCGGCCTTTTTGGCCGCGGCGCGGGCGCGCTCGATGCCCATGGCCTCTGCCAAGCCGGCGGCTTCCCGCAGACCGGCGGTGTCCAGCACGCGGATGGGCGCGCCGGCCACCGAGATGACCTCTTCGATGACGTCACGGGTGGTGCCGGCCTCGTCGGTGACGATGGCGCGGTCGCTGCCGGCCAAGGCGTTGAACAGGGTGCTCTTGCCGGCGTTGGGCTTGCCGATGATGGCCACCGGCACACCTTCGCGCACCAGACGGCCGCGCTCAAAGCCGCGGTACAGCCGATCCAGCCGCGCGCACAGGGCATCCAGCGTCTGCACGGCGTTTTCCTGCAGGAAATCGTCCAGATCCTCGTCGGGATAGTCGCAAACGGCGTAAAAATGGGCGATCAGCGCGGTGAGCTGCTCTCGCAGGGCGCGAATTTCACCGCCAACGGCGCCGTCCAACTGGGCAGCGGCGGTTTTTGCCGCCAGTTCCGAGGTGGAATGGATGATGTCGGCCACCGCCTCGGCCTCGGTAAGATCCAGCCGATTGTTGAGGAATGCCCGTTTGGTGTACTCGCCGGGGGGCGCGG
>JAFYMZ010000078.1 GCA_017548175.1 Clostridia bacterium
ATGGCGATGACCACGATGATCCAGAAGGGCTGATATCCGCCACTGAAGAGCCCACCCCGGCGGTTGTTACAATTGCAAGCGTACATAGAAGTTACCTCCTTAATAGATTTCTCACTTCATCCTATTCCACCGGGAGAAATCTGTGCGGCCGGGAGATAAAAAAATCCCGCGCCGCAAGCGGCACGGGATTTGTGCTTCTTTATTCGTCTTCCTTCAGGCGGTAAGCCAGCACCATTAGGCTGTCGGAGAAATGCACATTCTCCACGGGGATCTGGGGGCCGTCTTCCGGCAGCTGCAGGTCGGTGTTGGTAAAGTTCCACAGCGCCTTGATGCCAAACTGCACCAGATTGCGTGCCACGGTACGGGCATGCTCCTGCGGCAGGGTCAGAATGGCGATATCGGGCTTGCGCTCCTGCAGGAATGCTTCCAGCTGGTCGGCATGCAGAACGGAAACGCCGGACACATCTGTGCCGGTCAGTTCGGGATCGCGGTCAAAGGCACCGATCAGCTCAATGCCCACGCGGTCAAAGCGGAAGTTGCCCATCAGCGCGCGGCCGATCTTACCCACACCCACCAGAATGGCGGTACGGGGACGGTCCAGACTGAGAATGCCGGCGATGGAATCGCGCAGCTGACCCACGGGATAACCGTAACCCTGCTGACCGAAACCGCCGAAGCAGTTGAAATCCTGACGTACCTGCGATGCGGTCAGACCCAAACGCTGGGCGAGCTGGCCGGAGGAAATCCGGGTAACGCCGCTGTCATACAGTTCACACAGATGACGGTAATACCGGGGCATCCGGCGGATGACGGCTTCCGATACGCGTTTTTCCATTGAAATCCTCCATTTCTTGCACCGTTGGGGCGCAAACAAGTCTTTAACAGTAGTACTTTAGCAGAAAATGCCGCCACTTGCAAGTTTTTTTGCCGCTTTTTTCTGTTTTTTCCGCATTTTCTCTGCAGCAGACGCAATTTTCCTGTGGTGATTACATTGTGTTATCCACATTTTCCACAAGGTTTTCCACAATTTTCAGGAAAACACCCTGTAAATACTGGGGTTTTCGCCATTTCAGCGGGGTTCGATTTCAGCAAAGGCCTCTACCATTTGTCATCAGGCCTCGACCCGGGTCAGGTCGGTGCCGGCAGGCATGGTAGCGTAGCAGTTCTGATCTACCGGCGCGGTATTGCCGGCCAGATATTCGTAATAGGCCTGACAGGCGATCATACTTCCGTTATCTCCACACAGCTTCAAGGGCGGCAGATAGAGTGCCAGACCGGCCTTGTCGCACTGGGTCTGCAGCATACCGCGCAGAATGCTGTTGGCAGCCACACCGCCGGCGGCTGCGATGGCGGTACGGCCGCGCTCTTTGGCAGCAGCCACCACACGGGGCACCACGGTATCGGCCACGGCAGTGGCGATCTCCAGCGCCAGATCTTCGCGGCAGATCTCCTGCTCCTTCTGCTGGGCATTGTGGATCAGGTTGACCGCTGCGGTCTTCAGGCCGCTGAAGGAGAAGTCATAGGGCGCACCGCTGACACCGGCACGGGGCAGGCGATAGGTGCCGACCTTGCCTTCGCGGGCCAGTTTATCCAGACTGGCACCGCCGGGATAGGGCAGGCCCAGCATACGGGCGGTCTTGTCAAAGGCTTCGCCGGCTGCGTCGTCACGGGTGGTGCCCACCACTTCGATCTTGGTGTAGTCCTGCACATCCAGAATGACGGTATGACCGCCGGAAGCCACCAAGGCGATAAAGGGCGGCCGCAGGTCGGGGAACGCGATGTAGTTTGCCGCCACGTGACCGCGAATATGGTGCACGGGGATAAAGGGTTTGTCCAGCGCCTGGGCACAGGCCTTGGCAAAGTTGGCACCCACCAGCAGCGCACCGATGAGGCCGGGGGCGCAGGTGGCCGCCACGGCATCGATATCCGCCATGGTCAGACCGGCATTCTTCAGTGCCTGCTCGGCCACAAGGCTGATTTTTTCAATATGTTTCCGGGATGCGATCTCGGGCACAACGCCGCCGTACAGGGCGTGCATATCGGCCTGAGAATACACCACATCGGACAGGATCGTCCGGCCGTCCAGACTGACGGATGCGGCGGTCTCGTCGCAAGAACTTTCAATGGCAAGGATCTTCATGCCGGTTCCTCCGTTTCTTCCAGCAGGCGCGTCATCAGAATGGCGTCCTCCCGGGGGGATTCGTAATAATTGCGGCGCTTTCCCGCCACATCAAAACCGCACACGCGGTAAAAAGCTTGCGCGCCCAGATTGCTCTCGCGCACTTCCAGATCCATCCGCAGGATGTCGGCTTCCCGACAGGCTTCTTCCAGCGCCCGATACAGGGTCTGGGCGACGCCCTTTCTGCGATGGTCTGGATGCACTGCCACATTGGCAATCTCACAGGTATCAAAGATCATCCGGGTGCCGATATATCCCAGCACCTGCCCATCTTCTTCATACACGAAATACCGTGCCAAGGGGGCATCCAGTTCGCTTTCCAACACCGCTTCGCTCCAGGGATCGGTGAAGCACTGCTGCTCGATGCGGGCGATCTGGGCAATGTGCCGGGGCAGCAGCGGCAGGATCTGTCCGTTATTTCTTTGCATCATACCAATTCTCTCCCGTACTGACGGCGGCTTCCAGCTTGACGGACAGGCTGGCCGCGGCTTCCATCTCCTGCTGCAGCAGCGCGCACACCTGCTGCACTTCCTGTGCCGGTGCTTCGATGAGCAGTTCGTCGTGGATCTGCATCACCAGACGTGCCTGCAGGCCCTCGGCCAGCAGACGGTCGCGTACGCGCACCATCGCCAGTTTGATGACATCGGCAGCCGTACCCTGAATGGGGGTGTTCAGCGCCACGCGCTCGCCAAAGGATCGGGTGTTGAAGTTGCTGCTCTTCAGTTCGGGCAGATAGCGCCGACGGCCAAAGAGGGTGGTAACATAGCCCTGTTCTCTGGCTTCTTCCTTGATGCGTTCCATATAGGTACGGACACCTTCGTAATGTGCCAGATAGGCATCGATATAGCTCTGTGCTTCTTTCTGGGGCACATGGATATCGTCGGCCAGCGAAAAGGCAGAAATGCCGTAGACGATGCCAAAGTTGACCGCCTTGGCGCGGGAGCGCATTTGAGAAGTCACTTCCCCAAGGGGCACGCGGAACACCTGCGATGCGGTAACGGCGTGGACATCCTCGCCGTCACGGAAAGCCGCCTGCATGGCGGCATCGTCGGCGATGTGCGCCAGAATGCGCAGTTCGATCTGGGAATAGTCGGCATCCACCAGCACCCAATCGGGCCGGGTAACGAAGCAGCGGCGGATCTCGCTGCCGTCTTCGCGGCGGATGGGCAGGTTCTGCAGGTTGGGCTCGGTAGAGCTGAGACGGCCGGTGGCCGTCACCGTCTGCTGCAGGGTGGAATGAATGCGGCCGTCGGGGCCGATAAAGCGGGCCAAACCGTCGGCATAGGTGCTCTTCAGCTTGCTGAGCTTGCGCCATTCCAGTACGGCAGGGATGATGGGATGCGCCTCACGCAGTTTTTCCAGCGTGTCGGCATCGGTGGAATAGCCGGTCTTGGTCTTTTTGCCGGCGCGCAGGCCCAGTTCTTCAAACAGCACCACGCCCAACTGTTTGGGCGAGCCGATGTTGAACTGCTGGCCGGCCAAGGTATAGACCTCTGCCTCGGCCTCCTGCAGGCGGCGTGCCAGATCGCGGCTGAACTCTTCCAGACGGGCGCCGTCCACCGCCATACCGGCCTGTTCCATTTCGGCCAGCACACGGCTCAGGGGCAGCTCCATCTCTTGCAGCAGGGTCGTCATGCCCTGTGCTTCCAGCTTATTCTTTAATAAAGGATACAATTGTGCCAGCAGACCGCTGTGCTGCGCCAGCGCCTCCAGCGCTTCGGGGGCGATGCCCAGCAGCGTGCGGGCATCCTCGGCGGCATAAACGGCAGGCTGCGCTTCAAAGCCCAAAAAGCGGGCGCACAGTTCTTCCAGACTGCTGCCGCCCTTGGAGGGATCCAGCAGATAGGCCGCCAGCGCGGTATCAAAACCCGGCAGCGCGGGGGTCATATCCCGTTCCATCAGGGCGCGCATCACCGGCTTGGCGTGATGCAGTACCGGCGCGGCATCGCCGCACAGCAGAGCGGTCAGCAATTTCTCCCAGCGGGCAGCGCCCACCGTTTCTTCCTGCACCAGCAGCGTCTCACCGTTCGCCGTCACCGCCAACGCGGTCAGATCGGTCATCAGGCACACCGCCGCACCCTTGGGGGGCGCTTCGGCCAGATCCTCGGCCTGCGCGGCCGTCAGTTCCCGCACGGGCGGCAGTTCCACCGTGAATGCATCGGCACCGGCCTCGGCAGGCGGGGTCAGTTCCAGACGCTTGATCAGGGCGCGCAGTTCCACCCGGGACAGGAAGCGGTACAGTTCGTCCCGATCCATGGGGGCAGGTGCCAGTTGACCGGGCGCCTTGGCCAGCGGCGCATCGGTAACGCCCATGGCCAGTTTATAACTGAGGAAAGCCATATCCCGGCTCTCTTCCAGCTTTTTCTTCACTGCCGGACGGATGTCGGGGGATTCCAGATTGGCATAGATATTTTCCAGCGTGCCAAAACGCAGCAGCAGCTCCATGGCACCCTTTTCACCGATGCCCTTGACACCGGGAATGTTGTCGGAGGTATCGCCCATAATGGCCTTCAGGTCCACGATACGGCCGGGGGCCAGACCCTGATAGTGGGCGCGGAACACTTCTTCGTCAAAGATCTCGGTGCTGGTGCTGCCCATACGGGTGATGACCAGCGCTACCTGTGCGCCCTGATCGATATACTGCAGGCTGTCGCGGTCACCGGTGACGATGGTGCAGGCGTCGCCCTGCTCGCGGCAGCGGCGTGCCAGCGTACCCAGCAGATCGTCGGCCTCAAAGCCCTCCTGCTCCAACCGGGCGATGCCCAGCAGATCCAGCGCCTGCTTCACCAACGGCATCTGGGCGGCCAGCTCCTCCGGCATGGGCTTGCGCTGAGCCTTATAGCCGTCATAGGCCAGATGGCGGAAGGTCTTGGCCCGCAGATCAAAGCACACGCAGATCTCATCGGGCTGCAGGTCTTCCTTCAGCTTGAGCAGCATATTCAAAAAGCCGTACAGTGCATTGGTAGGGGTGCCGTCAGAGGCAGTCAAGGGCCGCACGCCGTAAAACGCACGGTTTACCAGACTGTTTCCGTCAATGGCCATCAGTTTCATGGTATCACTCCCAGTGAAATCAATTTCTTAACTTATATATTATAGCTTGTTTTTCTGCGTTTTGGAAGATGTTTTTATATTTTCTTATTTTTTATAAAAAAAGGGGTTGACATTCTCTGTTTTTTCTGTATAATGAATTATGCTCTTAGCGGGATTGTGTAAAGGTAGCACAGCAGACTCTGACTCTGTTTGTGAGGGTTCGAATCCTTCTCCCGCTGCCAAACAAACGGTATCACCGAAAGGTGGTGCCGTTTTTGTTTTTTCTGTGAGCCAATCTTCCGCAAAGCAAGGATTGCAAAATGTAAAAAAATGCGATATAATATGGTATTGATTATAACGATGTTCTTTTTCCCGGCATAAATACTTGCCCCGGGACCCTTTCATAGAACGAAAGCGAGGTTTTTCGATGCATTTCCAAATGCCCAAATATCACGCCCCCGATTTTACCGCGCCCAATTACGCCAACGCACCGGACGTTGCCTGGGCACCTGCTGAAATGGAC
>JAFYMZ010000079.1 GCA_017548175.1 Clostridia bacterium
CACCAATTATCACGTGATCGAGGGTGCCAACAACATTACCGTTGCGCTGGACGACGGAACGGAATACACCGCATATCTGATCGGCTCCGATGCCTATACGGATCTGGCGGTCATCCGTATCCAGCAAGAAAACCTGACCGCGGCGGAGTTTGGCAATTCCGATAAGGTCCGCGTGGGCGAAATCGCCATTGCCATCGGCAACCCCACCGGTCAGCTGCAGGGTACCGCAACCTCCGGCATTATTTCCGCGCTGAACCGCAATGTGGAAATCAACAATACCGTGATGAATCTCATTCAGACCGATGCAGCCATCAATTCCGGCAATTCCGGCGGTCCGCTGCTGAACCAGCACGGACAGGTAGTAGGCATCACCTCTGCCAAGGTCAGCCTCAGTGGCTACGAGGGTCTCGGTTTCGCCATTCCTGCCAACACCGCAAAGCCCATTATCGAGGAACTGGTACGGCATGGTTATGTCAGCGGTCGTCCGCTGCTGGGTGTGAGGGTTACCGAACTGAGCAAAATGGCAGCAAACTTCTACCGTGTGCCCCAGGGGCTGTATGTGCAGAGCGTCAATGCAAAATCCGATGCAGCCAAGCAGGGTATCGCGGTGGGCGATATCATTACCGCGATCAACGGCACGGCAGTGACCGGATTGGATGTAGGTGTCAGCCTGCGCAATGAACTGAAGGCAGGCGATACCGTTACCGTTACCATTTATCGTGTGGGCCACGGCGAGGGACAGATTACTTTTACTTTGATGGAGCAGACAAATGGAGCAGATGACTGTAACTTCTAAACATAATTTGGTATTCCGTGCGGCGCAGGATGCAGAAGCCGCCGAAGTGCTGGCACTGTACCGTGCGGCAGCCGCTTCCGGTGAAACCGAGTGGGATGACGAGTATCCCAACGCCCAGACCATTGAAATGGACTTGGCTGCAAACGGATTGTATGTCTTGTGCCAGGACGGGCGCATTGTGGGTGCGGTCAGCCAAATTGATTGGCCGGATCTGGATGCAATGGACATTTGGAGTCCCTGCAAGCGCCCCGCGGGTTTGGCACGCCTTTGTGTCCATCCCGATGTGCGCGGTCAGGGCCTTGGCCGGGTGCTGGTCGAAGAGATCCTTCGGGTCGTCCGGGCACAGGGGTATGATATGACCCATCATATGGCCGGCCAGCATATGGAAGCGCCCCTGCGCATTTACCGCAGTATGGGCTTCCGTCAGGTGGGCGAGATCCATATGTTCGATACCGATTACTTCGGCTTCGAAATGGAACTGTGATCCCTTTTATTGCATAAAAAACAGCCTTTCCGTATGCTGCGGAAAGGCTGTTTTGTTTGTGTGAACTTATCGAAGCGGGGGGTAGACGCCGTCCCGATGCAGGGAGGCCAGATAAGCCATCATACTGTCGCGGTCGGCACGGTGGGTAACGCCGTACCAGCGAGAAGTGGTGTCCAGCATCTGCACGGTGACCTTGCCCTGCTGCACCAAGCGGTCAACAAAGGCAGGGAGGAAGTACTCGCGCTTCAGCGGATCGCCTTGTTCCTGTCGCAGGAAATCGGTCAGGTCGGCCTCCATCAAGGGGAACAGATCACTGTGGAAGGCCCAGACATTCATAGAAACAGGGGCATTTTCGTCCACGGGATGATCGCCGTCGGCTTCGGTATAATACGTCTGTCCGTCTGCGGCGCGGAAGATCTTGGTGCGCTCGGTAACCGAGGTCATATAGCCGTTTTCCACCTGACAAACGCCGCGGGAAACGGTGCCGTTTTCGGTGAGTGTGTTCTGCAGACGGAAACCAACCATTGCAAGCTTGTCTGCTTTACAGTGGTTGGCACAAAAAGCACCAAGCTGCATAAAGGTATCGCGACCGAAGAAATCGTCCGAGCCGATGATGCCGAATGCGCCGTCAATGTGATTGCGTGCGGCATAGATGGCGTGGCCGGTGCCCCAAGGCTTTTCGCGACCTTCGGGAACGGAAAAACCGGCAGGCAGATCGGTCAGTTCCTGAAACGCATACTCCACGGGAACCTTTTCTGCAATGCGGTCGCCGATGACCTCCTTAAAGGTATCCAGCAGTTCGCGCTTAATGACGAAAACCACCTTGCCAAAACCGGCCAGAATGGCATCATAGATGGAATAGTCGATGATGATCTCGCCCTGCGGACCCAGCGGATCGATCTGCTTCAGTCCGCCGTAGCGGCTGCCCATACCGGCAGCCATAACCAAAAGAGTCGGTTTGTTCATAACCTTGCTCCTCCTAATCAAAACTAAAAGACGATGCAATCGCATCGTCTTTAGTATACTATGATTTGCATTGTGGTGCAAGGCTTATTTGTCGACCGCACGCAGCCCGTGCATAAATCCGTCAACGGCCGTGGTGTAAATCGCACCGCCGATGAGCTTGTCGCCGTAAAGCAGCAAATCTGCCAGCACTTCTTCGCCGGTGGGGTAATTGGTGATGGAATAGGTCACCAGATCCACCTTCTTGCCGGTATAGTGCAGCAGGTCAAAACCACATTCCTGCTGCAGGCGGTTATAGGTCAGGTACACGTCATCAAACTGCTGAGGAATGGTGACCTTTTTGCTGGTACGGCTGCCTTGGTCTACCTCATAGCCCAGTTCCTTCAGATACTCTACCTGATCCCCTTTGTCCCGAATGCCGTCAACGGCAGCGCCGGTGGGGGCGGTATCGTTCCCGGTGAGCAGCAGAATCAGCGCGATGAAAAGAGCTGCAATGATACCACCGGCCAGCAGCAAGCGTTTTTTGGATAATCGAATGGTATAAATGTTCATGGATTCACCTCCGCAATAGAAGGTATGCGGCGGTGAAACGGGATATGCCGGTTATTCTGCGACGCGGATAAAATCTACGATGTGGTTCCACACTTCGCCGCCAATGACTTCGTTGGCGACATCCTGCCAGAACTCCATACCGTTGTCGTTGTTGGTAAAGATACAGATGGCATCGCCGGAGGCATCGTCCCAAGCAGACAGAGACTTAAAGCCGTCGTTGTCGCCCCAGTGCCAGC
>JAFYMZ010000080.1 GCA_017548175.1 Clostridia bacterium
CAAGAATATGGATCAGCGATGCACAGGTTGTCAACTCTGTATCAGCAAATGTCCTAATAATGTGCTTCGTCCATCGACTTCGTTGAGCGATATGCTTCAGCCGACGATGGAGTTTGACCGTGGCTATTGCCGCCCCGGCTGTACACTCTGCTCACATGTGTGTCCGACAGGTGCTATTACAGAGATTTGTTGCAAAAAGAAGACTTCTATCAGCATCGGCTACGCTGTGTGGGTGGAGAAAAACTGTGTCGTAGCCACCGATGGCGTCGAATGTGGCAACTGCCAACGCCATTGCCCTACGGGAGCCATCATGATGGTGGAGTCGCAGAAATATGACGGTCGCAAGATACCGGTCATCAACACCGATAAATGCATCGGTTGCGGCGCTTGCGAATACCTCTGCCCGGCTCGACCTCTCGGCGCAATCTATGTAGAAGGTCGCGAAGTTCACACATCAAGATAATCAACTCTCTCTCAATCAGATATACCCATGAAACATTCCAACGATAAATCATCTGCACAGATTTCACGTCGCGGATTTCTCAAGATATTAGGTGCTACAGCCGGTACTGCTGCCATCGCAAGTTGCGGCATAAAAGATGACAAAATGACAGCCTCGGCTGACGACATGGCGACCACCCCTGCCAATGTGCCCGACTCGGGCATGACTATGCGCACCAACCCTAAGACAGGCGACCAAGTGTCATTGCTGGGTTACGGCTGCATGCGTCTGCCGACTACTGCCGGCAATTCAGCCCGTGAAGACGACTCAGGCATCGACCAAGAGCAAGTCAACCGACTTGTGGACTATGCCATCGAGCATGGTGTCAACCTCTTCGACACATCGCCGGCCTGGGCGCACTCCAACACCACGGGGGCAAAACTGGGGGCCAGATTGACATTGGCGTACAGCTGACGGATGGCGGAGTGGGGATCTTCGCCCAGTCGCTCGATATACTTTTCGGTGAGCATGGTCTTGGGGCCGATGCCGTAGTAGTCCTCCAGCACGGCAGTCCAGCCGTCACGGCCCAGATGGAAGCCGGAACCGCCGGAATCCAGCAGATAACCCCAACCGCCCAGCTGGTTCATCTTTCCGTCCTTGCGGAACAGACCCACCCCGCCGGTGCCGGCGATGAGCACGCCGCCGTCGGCGTTGCTCAGGGCAGCCTGCAGGGGAGACAGGGTATCGCTGCACAGATAGAACTTCTTGCAGTTGGGCAGCAACTGCTGCAGGAAGAGTTCGGTCTTGGGAATATGGTCACCGGTGGTGATGCCGGCGGCGGTGAGGCACAGACACTCGATCTCGATGTCCATACCGCCCTGCTTTTCCAGCAGCTGCTCCAGACCCTGCTTCAGCAGGTCCTGGAAGGTGGCCAGACCCACCATATTGGGGTTGCAGCCTTTGCCGTGATAGTGGGACAGCACGGTGCCGTCGGGCTGGCACAGGGCCAGGCGGCAGCTGGTGCCGCCAAAGTCAATGCCGATCAGTTTCATTATGCCTGCTCTCCCTTCAGCAGGTCTGCGGCGGCACGGATGTTGCCCTGACAGGCATCCAGTGCACCGGCGCAGGCATCTTCATCGCGGCCGGTGAGCTGGCCGATCATGCGGATGGCGCGGGCGCGCAGCTTGGCATTGGTGGGGCGCATATGCACCATCAGGTTCTCGTAGACCTTGCCGGTCTTGATCATGACACCGGTGGTCAGCATATTCAGCACCAGCTTGGTGGCGGTGCCGGATTTCATACGGGTAGAGCCGGTGACCACTTCGGGACCGACGATGGGGGTGATGCAGATATCGCCGTAAGCGTCCAGTTTGGCGCCGGCGTTGCAGGTGAGGGAGACGGTGACGGCGCCCTTGCTGCGGGCGTAGTCCAGCGTGCCGATGACATAGGCGGCGCCGCCGGCAGCGGAGATACCCACGACAACGTCCTTGTCGCTGACGTTCAGTTCTTCCATAGCGGCCTGACCGGCTTCGAAACTGTCTTCTGCGCCTTCAATGGCGTGGCGCAGGGCATAGTCGCCGCCGGCAATGACGCCGACGACCAGACCGGGATCGGTGCCGTAGGTGGGGGGGCACTCGGAGGCATCCAGCACGCCCAGACGGCCGGAAGTGCCGCAGCCGGTGTAGATCAGGCGGCCGCCCTTTTCAAAGGCAGCGGTGATGGCATCGACAGCCTTGGCGATGTTGGGAACTTCCTTTTCCACGGCCAGAGGCACCAGCTTGTCTTCTTCGTTGATGCAGCGCATCATATCCTCGGTGGACATGGTGTCGATGTGCATAGAGCGGGGGTTGCGGCCCTCGGTAGTCAGACGGGCATAATCCAGTTTACGCTGTTCCATAATTATTCCTCTCCGATAAACTCTTGAATGAGTGCAGATTTTGGTACCAATGCGGGGTCGATGGGGGATACTTGCCGCAGCATGGGGACGATATCTTCCACATCCCGGTCTTCGGCAAAGGTGCGGTCTACGTCAGCCATTCCGGCGAGAACGTCGTTGCGGTACACCGCCAGTTCATAGGGCACGAAGGTGTCCAGCTGGATGTCGGCGTAATGCTTGTTGGGCAAGATATACAGGCGCTCGCCGCGATTGACGCTGCGCAGACGGTCGATGGTGTCGGCGAAGCTTTGGCCGCGGTGCCGCTGGTCACGCAGGAGGCGGCGCATCACCCGGATGCGGGAGGGATGCAGCACATAGCCTGCGCTGTCCTGCACGCGGGTGCGAACGCTGATGTAGATCTTGGTGGACATACCGTGGGCGGCACCCACCACTTCGGGGTTCAATGCGTGAATGCCCTCCATAATGACCCGCTCGCCGGGTTTCCTGTGGAAGGGGATCACTTTATCGCTGCGGCACTCGTTGACGAAGTCAAAGATGGGCATTTCGATGGGCTCGCAGCGGATGATCTTCTGCAAATGGTCGCTGAGCAGTTCTGCATCCAGCAGCAGGGGGGACTCCAGATCAATCTTGCCCTCTTCGTCCACGGGACAGGGGCGGTCGCTGGGGCGGTAGTAATAGTTGTCCATGCTCAGCACGTGGGTCTCGTGGCCGTGCTCGTCCAGATACTGCTCGATGCGGTGGGCCGTGGTGGTCTTGCCGCAGCCGGAACCGCCCGACAGCAGCACCAGCGGCTTTTCTTCACCGGCGGCCAGAATGGTTTCGGCGGCTTCCCGGATCATCGCATCGTATGCGGCATCGCATTTGGCGATGAAGGCAGCGGGGTTCACCGACGCGTCATTCATTTCTTTGATGGAAAAATACTGCATAGGACACTCCTTTCGCAAGGGATGGGAAAACGGGTGTTATTTGTTGCAAATGTGTACATCCAGCTGGTTGAAGGGGATGGCGATGCCGTTTGCATCCAGTGCAAACTTGATCTGCTCCAGCAGGTTGCTGCGGACTTCCCAATAGTCGTTGGAAGAGCACCAGGCGCGGACCATAATGTCCACGGAGTGGGCGCTCAGATTCCAAGTGCGGATGAAGGGATCGGCTTCGATGCGGGTCTCTTTCATCACGGCATCGGTGATGACCTGCTTGGCCTTTTCCAGACTGCAGTCGTAGGGTACGGGAATGGTCAGGTCCACGCGGCGGCGGGTCTCGCGGCTGTAGTTGATGATGTTGGCGGCAGAGATGGTGCCGTTGGGCACGTAGATCTGCTGGTTGTTTACGGTGTTCAGCATGGTATGGATAAAGCCGATGCTGGTGACGGTGCCGGATACGTCGCCGCTTTCGATAAAGTCACCGGTGACGAAGGGCTTGGAGGTGAGGATAAAGATGCCGCCGGCTACGTTGGCAAGGCTGTTCTGCAGGGCAAGGCTGAATGCCAGACCCAAAGAACCGGCCAGCGTGATGACGGAGGTGGTGGAGAAGCCCAGATGGTCGGCGCAGCCCAAGAACAGGACGAAGAGCAGCGCGCCGCGAACCACAGCCAGCAGCATTTTTTCTACGCTGGAGTCCAGCTTGTTGTTTCTATCAAAAAACTTGCGCAGCAGCGCACAGATGATCTTGATGGCGAACCAGCCCAGCACCAGGAAAATCGCGGTGGTCAGCAGGTTGATGACCAACTCGCCGGTGAGGAAATTTTTAATGTTTTGCAGCATAAAATATGGACCTCTTTCTGTGGAAATCGCGTATTATTATATAAAGGTGCAAATTTCCGTAAAATATAATAATATTGTACCATAAAGAAGCCATAAGGAAAAGGGGAAAATCATCATTTTTCGGGGAAATGGTCGAAATATAAAACGCGCCGCCCGCAGGCAGCGCGTTTCGCGTTGAAATTACAGCATTTGGAAGAAACTGAGCAGCAGCTTGACGCCGTAGAATACGATGATGCAGCCGCAGATCAGGTTGATGCCCCGCAGGATGCGGTCGGTGATCTTGCCGCGGAAGAGGGAAATGGCGGCGGTGACACCGTTGAACCACAGGAAGGAGGCGCTGACGAAGCCCAGAACAAAGGGCAGGCGCTCGGCGGCGGCCAGCGAGGCTTGGGATGCGCCCAGCAGCATGGTGCCGTCGATGATGGCCTGAGGGTTGAACCAAGTGACCACACAGGCGGAAGCGATGATTTTCAGCAGGGGCATGGACATATCCTTTTGCTCCAGCGTGGCTTTGCTGCGGATCAGGCTGATGCCGATCCAGATGATCACCAGACTGCCGGCCAACAGGATGATCTTTTGCAGCAGAGGCAGGGCCTCCATCAGCGCGCCGATGCCAAAGAAGCAGGCCAGCGCCAGCGTGATGTCAAAGAAGATGACGATGAGGGCGGTGAGGAAGGCCTTTTTGCGGGGCTGGTTGATGGCGGAGTTGATGACGAACAGGTTTTGCGTGCCGATGGGGGCCACATAGCCCAGACCCAGCAGCAGACCTTGCAGATAAACGGACATAAACGTTCCTCGTTTCTGTTGGAAAATATTGTAATTGTATCATAGCAGGCGCGCGGCACCCTGTCAACGGGTGTGGCTTAGGCCATGGCTTCTGCCAGCAGCAGGAAGGCTTTGCCCAAGCAACCGATCACATCGGTGGGAAGCATGGCGCGGATGCCCAGTTCCCGCGCGGCAATGTCACCGGCCAGCGCGTGCAGATAGACACCCAGAACGGCGGCGTGATAGGGGGTGCAGCCTTGGGCGAGAAATCCGGCGATGAGGCCGGCCAGCACGTCGCCGCTGCCGCCCTTGGCCATTCCGGAGTTGGGGGCCTCCAGCTGCCACACCCCGCCGTTGGGGTTGGCCACGGTGGTGGTGCTGCCCTTGAGTGCCACAACGACGTTGTTTCGCACCGCGAAGGCAGAGGCGGTCTCGACGGGGTCGGCAAGGATCTCGTTTACGGACAGGCCGGTCAGTCGATGGAACTCCACGGCGTGCGGCGTCAGCACAAGGGGCGCGGCAGTTTGCCGCAGCAGGTCGGGCATCGCGGCCAGCAGATTCAGCGCGTCGGCATCCAGTACGGTGGGTACTTGCAGCGAGGGCAGCAGCGTGCGCAAAAAAGCCGCTTGCGCCGGGGCGGTGCCCAGACCGCAGCCACACAACAGGGCAGAGGCGCGCTGCAGATGCGGCGTCAGCAGCGGCAGGTCGGCGGTACACAGACCGCCGTCTTCACCGGGCAGGGTGCGCAGGATGCACTCCGGATGCCGGATGGCGGCGGCATCGGTGACCTTTTGGGTGGCGGCCAGCTCCACCAATCCCACGCCGGTGCGCAGGGCGCTGCCGCAGGACATCAGGGCGGCGCCGGGCATCTGTCTGCTGCCGCAAAGAGCCAGCAGGCGGCCGAAGTCCCACTTGGCACCGGTGCCGCTGCGCAGGGGCAGCAGTGCGCCGATGTTCACCATATGGGTCTGCTCGTACAACTTGAAAACTTCCACGAAGCATCCTCCTTTCCCGAAAAAACGGGGCTTGCAATTGCCGCGGGAATGTGTTAGACTTGGTTACAAGCCTATTATTGCAAAAAAAGGCTCTTTTCGCAAGCAAAAAAGTGAAAATAGTACTTGACCTCGGGTATAAATTGTGGTATTCTAATTTTACCTGTCAGGGTCTTTTTTTTATGCCCTATTCAGGGAGGCAATAGGGTCGCAACGCGACCGAATTTAAAAGGAGGTGCCGAAAATGCGCGTTAAGGTTACGTTAGCGTGTACGGAATGCAAGCAGAGAAATTACAACACGGCCAAGAACAAGAAGAACACGCCTGACCGTCTTGAAATGAACAAGTACTGTCCTTTCTGCAGAAAGCACACCTTACACAGAGAAACCAAGTAAGGAAAGAGGTGCACTGATGGCAGAAGAGAACAAG
>JAFYMZ010000081.1 GCA_017548175.1 Clostridia bacterium
ATCTGGCCGCCCCCATTCAGGCGGCGCTGGTGGGCGAAGTGGTGGAAAAACTGGCAAATCCCCACTGCGTGGTGGTGGTCGATCCGGTGATGGGCGACAACGGCAGCCCCTATCGCGGCTTTGACGCCCAGCGCATCGCCGCCACCCGCAGCCTGTGCCGTCGGGCCACCGTGCTGGTGCCCAACCTGACGGAAGCCGCGCTGCTGCTGGAGCGGGACTATGACCCCAACCCCGATGCCGCCGCGCTGGAAGCGCTGCTGGACGGCCTGCTGGCGCTGGGGCCCGACACCGTCATCCTCACCGGCATTCCCGGCCCGGATGACACGCTGGGCATTGCCGGCAAGGGCAAGGACGGCCCGGTGTTCACCTACTTCCACGAAAAGGCCGCCCGCGGCTATTTCGGCACCGGCGACATTTTCGCCAGCGTGCTCACCGGCAATCTGGTGCGGGGCGAGACCCCCGCAGTTGCCGCCCGCCGCGCCGCGGACTTTGCACTGCAATGCATCAAAACCACCTTGGCTGCCCCCGACGGCCGCTGGTACGGCACCTGCTACGAGCAGGAGCTGTGGCGGCTGGGCAGCCCCGATTCTCAATAAAGGAGGCGTTTTATATGATCACATTGGAACAGATCCGGCAGAATCCTGCCATTCAGACTTACATCACCCGCGCCGACGAGTCGCTGGCCGCGCTGGGCTTTACCGAGCACAGCTTTGCCCACGTGACCCGGGTATCCGAAACGGCGAAATACATCCTCGAGACCTTGGGCTACCCTGCCCGCACTGTTGAACTGGCGCAGATCGCCGGCTATCTCCACGACATCGGCAATCTGGTGAACCGTGCCGACCACAGCCAAAGCGGCGCCGTCATGGCCTTCCGTATTCTGGACAAGATGGGCATGGATGCCGAAGAGATCTCTACCATCGTCACCGCCATCGGCAACCACGACGAGGGCACCGGCGTGCCGGTAAACGCCGTGGCCGCCGCGCTGATTTTGGCCGACAAGTCCGATGTGCGCCGCAGCCGCGTGCGCAACACCGACTTTTCCACCTTTGACATTCACGACCGGGTAAATTACTCCGTCAAGGACTCGGAACTGAAGATCAATCAGGCACACACGCTGGTGAAACTGAAGCTGGACGTTGACACCCGTTACGGCAGCGTGATGGATTATTTCGAGATCTTCCTCAAGCGTATGACCATGTGCCGCCGCGCCGCCGAGCGCCTTGGTCTGGAGTTCAAGCTGATGATCAACGAACAGCAGCTGATCTGATCTTGCAAGCAGCAAAAAAGACACCCCGAGGGGTGTCTTTTTCTTTTCGTTGTGTCCGGTCGCTTACTTGATCTCCACGCGTTTGGGTTCGGTGCGGAAGTTCAGCGTCAGTTCTTCTTTGCTGGGTTCCAGCTGCCGCAGCTTGACACCGGCGGCGTTCAGCATCCGCTTGGACATCCGGGTGCCGGGGGTGTTGGCATACTTATCGGACAGATAAATGACCTCGCTGATGCCCGCCTGAATGATGCTCTTTGCGCACTCGTTACAGGGGAAGAGCGCCACGTAAATGCGGGCGCCCCGCAGGCTCTTGCCGCCGGCATTGAGGATGGCGTTCAGCTCGGCGTGCACCACAAAGGGATACTTGGTCTCGGTTTCCGCGCCTTCTCTGGCCCAGGGGAACTCGTCATCCGAGCAGCCCCGGGGAAAGCCGTTGTAGCCGGTGGACAGGATGATGTTGTCGGGGCCTACGATACAGGCACCCACCTGCGTGGAGGGGTCTTTGCTGCGCATAGAGGCCAGCAGGGCAACGCCCATAAAATATTCGTCCCAAGAGATGTAATCGGTTCGTTTCACGGGGCACATCCTTTCTTTTATACCATCGCCCCGGAGCAGATTTGCGCCGGGGCGATTTTATTTTTCACTTATTTTGCGCGGGTTGCGATTTCCATCAGGATCTTTGCCACAAAGGCATCGGTGTCCATCACTTCGGTCTCACCGGTCTTGCGGCTACGTGCGGCAACCTGACCGGCCTCGGCTTCCTTGTCGCCCAGAACCAGCATATAGGGAACCTTTTCCAGCTGTGCATCGCGGATCTTCTTGCCGATCTTCTCGCTGCGCTCATCCAGCTCTACGCGGACGCCCACGGCTTCCAGCTTGGCCTTGACAGCCTTGGAGTAGTCCAGCGTACGGTCGGTGATGGGCAGGATGCGCACCTGCTCGGGGCTCATCCAAGTAGGCAGAGCACCGGCATACTTTTCGATCAGCAGAGCCAGGGTACGCTCATAGCAGCCCATAGAAGTGCGGTGAATGATGTAGGGCAGAGCCTTTTCACCGTTCTCGTCGATGTAGTACATGCCGAACTTCTCAGCCAGCAGCATATCGATCTGAATGGTGATCAGAGTGTCTTCCTTGCCAAATACGTTCTTGATCTGGATATCCAGCTTGGGACCGTAGAAGGCAGCCTCATCAATACCAACCTTATAGTCGATGCCCAGATCGTCCAGAATCTCCTTCATGACGCCCTGTGCAGTTTCCCACTGCTCCACGGTGCCTTCGTACTTGTCGGTATTGTTGGGATCCCACTGGGAGAAACGGAAAGAG
>JAFYMZ010000082.1 GCA_017548175.1 Clostridia bacterium
ACTGCTCCAAAGGCCCGGATGCTTCCACAGGGATCGTTTCTTTACTGTCGGCTTCAGCTGTCCGGCCAGCTTCTCTTCAAAGCCCTCCGGCAGCGGCAATTCCTCCAGCACCTGCTGCAGCAAGCGACTGAGATGCTGATTGGGCACGAAATTTGCCACGCAGTCATTGAGGAAGATGTCCACTTCGGTCTCGGTCATCATTGCCGCACCGCGTGCCACCTTGCACAGACGGGCATAGATCTCCTTTGCCACATCCGCCTTGGGCGCACGGACAAAATACCGCACGACTGCCGTATCCTGCACCACATTGGGTGCCTTACCGCCGGCATTCTGATAGGCATAGTGCATACGGGCACGGTCGGGGATATGCTCACGCAGATAGTTGGCGCCTACATTCATCAGTTCTACCGCATCCAGCGCACTGCGTCCCAATTCCGGGCTGGCAGATGCGTGTGCAGAGCGGCCGTGGAAGGTAAAGTCCACACTGATGATGGCCAGACTTCCGCCGCCCACCACGGCGTTCAGGTCGCTGGGGTGCCAAGTCAGACAGGCATCCACATCGGCAAAGCAGCCGGCTTCCGCCATAAAGGCCTTGCCGCTGCCGTCCTCTTCGCCGGGGCAGCCGTAAAAGCGCACGGTGCCGGGCAGGCCGTTTTCCTGCAGATACTCTGCCAGCGCAACAGCCGCGCCAAAGGCGCCTGCGCCCAAATTGTTATGACCGCAGCCGTGACCGCATTCCTGTCCGGGAACGGGACGGTGCTCAGGCACGTCCCAAACGCCTTGCGACAGGCCAGGCAACGCGTCAAACTCACCCAAAAATCCGATGACCGGCTTGCCGCTGCCCCATTCACCGCAAAATGCAGTGGGGATCCCGGCCAGATTTTCGGTAATGCGCGCACCGGCCTTTTTCAGCATGGGCAGATATACTTCTACCGAATGATATTCACCCAGACCCGGTTCGGGGTGCAGCCAAATCTCGCGGTTAATATGCAATATTTCATCCGCATGGGCTTCCACCCGTTGCAGCAACAAACTCTCGCTCATAGAAACGCCTCCCATAGACTCTTTGGTCCGCTTATTCTCTTTTCAGTATAGCAAACCACCATCTGTTTCGCAAGAGGACAACACATGCCCTCTACACTTTTGTCCCGCGCATACAAAAATATCCCCCGACGAAATGTCGGGGGATATGAATGTGCATAACTTACTTAGCCAGCTGCTTTGCGATTTCTTCAGCAAAGTTCTCCTGCTTCTTCTCGATGCCTTCGCCCTTAGCGAAACGGACAGCATCCTTGAAGACAACAGTGCCGCCCAGCTTCTTAGCCTCAGCAGCGATGTAGCTCTCGACGGTGAAAGCGTTGTCCTTAACGAACTCCTGCTGCAGCAGGCAGTTCTCAGCAAAGAACTTGTTCATCTTGCCGTCAACGATCTTAGCCTTAACCTGCTCGGGCTTGCCAGCCATCTTGGGATCGTTGTCCATCTGAGCCATCATGATCTTCTTCTCCTCAGCCAGGACGTCCTCAGTAACCTGAGACTTGTCCCAGAAGCGGGGATTCAGAGCAGCGATCTGCATAGCAGCGTCCTTACCGATCTCCTCGACCTTCTCTTCCAGACCAGCGGAAACTTCCAGATTGACCAGAACGCCGATCTTGCCGCCGGCATGGATGTAGGGAACGGAAACGCCCTCAGCAAAGCGAGCGAAACGACGAACCTTGATGTTCTCGCCGATGACCAGAACCATCTCCTGCTGCTGCTCCAGAACGGTGCGGCCCTCAGCGTACTCAGCGGCCATCAGAGCGTCCAGATCAGCGGGGTTGGCCTTTGCAACAGCAGCGGCAACACCCTTAACAAAGTCAACGAACTTCTCGTTCTTAGCAACGAAGTCGGTCTCAGCGTTAACCTCGACCACAACACCGACACCGTCGATGGTAGCAGCATAAGCCATACCCTCAGCAGCGATGCGGCCAGCCTTCTTCTGAGAAGCAGCCAGGCCCTTTTCGCGCAGGTACTCAACAGCCTTGTCCATATCGCCGTCGGTAGCAGCCAGAGCCTTCTTGCAGTCCATCATGCCAACGCCGGTCATCTCGCGCAGATTCTTAACATCAGTTGCAGTAAATGCCATTTTATTTTCCTCCTAAAAATTAATGAAAAAACGGGGCGGTACGGAGCACCGCCCCGTTGATTAGTTCCGGGTCAATTATTCGGCCACGATCTCTTCAGCGGTCTTGGAAGCACGCTTCTTGGGAGCGCGGGGGGTGGTATCAACAGCCACCTGCTCCTCGGCAGCAACGGTCTCGTCGCTGACGGACAGCTCTTCGCCCTGACGGCCTTCGGTGACAGCAGCACCCATAGCGGAAGCGATCAGACGGATAGCACGGATAGCATCGTCGTTACCGGGGATGACGTAATCAGCATCGTCGGGATCGCAGTTGGTGTCAACGATAGCGATGACGGGGATGCCCAGCTTCTTGGCCTCAGCGATGGCGTTCTTTTCCTTGCGCAGGTCAACAACGAACATAGCGGAAGGCAGCTTCTTCATCTCCTTGACGCCGCCCAGGTACTTCTCCAGCTTCTCGATCTCCAGCTTCAGCTTGATAACTTCCTTCTTGGGCAGCAGATCAAAGGTGCCGTCCTCGCTCATGCGGTTCAGCTGATTCAGACGCTCGACACGCTTACGCATGGTCTTGAAGTTGGTCAGCATACCACCCAGCCAACGGGCGTTGACGTAGTACATACCGACCTTCTCG
>JAFYMZ010000083.1 GCA_017548175.1 Clostridia bacterium
ATGACCTGCACGGCCGCGATGCCACTGCTGCCCGCCTCCCCCGGCTGGATCAGCGTATGCGCCCGCAGGCCACGGGGCAGGCGGCACTTGCCGTCCCACACCACCGTCCGATAGCCGTGCCCCGCCTTACACGGCGCAAGTCCCGGCAGCAGCGCCAAAAGCCCCGCCCCAGCGATTCCCGTTTGCTCCATCTCTACCCCTCTTTTTGACAGATGTTGCTGCTTATTCTGCCACAAAGGGGCAAAAAAATACGCAGACTTTTGCAAGTCTGCGTATCTGTGATGCGATTTTATTTGTGATACAGTTTCTTGGTCTGGTAGTTGGGCTCGCAGGTCAGGTGCATACCCAATTTCCGATAGATGTCGGCATCCACCTGAGACAGAATGACGGTGGAGTGTGCCTGACAGCCGCGCAGCAGCGGCAGCGCGTCGGCGGCCTGCTTGGCGTCTTCGCTCAGCGCCGCGCTGACGGCCAGCGCCACCAGCACCTCGTCGGAATGCAGGCGCGGATTGTGGTTGCCCAGCAGCTTGGTCTTCATCATCTGTACCGGCTCGATGACCGATTTTGCGATCAGCAGCGTTTCCTTGGACAGGCCGCTCTGTGCCTTTGCGGCATTCAGCAGGGCCGCGGCAGAGGGACCCAGCAGATCCGAGGTCTTGCCGGTGACGATGCGGCCGTCGGGCAGTTCAATGGCCACGGCAGGCTTGCCGGTCTCTTCGGCACGGGCCAGCGCGGCGGCTACCACGGGACGGTCGGCGGTGGTAATGCCCACCTGCTTCATCACCAGTTCGATCTTGTTGACGGGTTCTTCGTTGCCGATGCCTTTGCGCACGTCACAGCGTGCCTGATAGTAGCGGCGCAGCACTTCCTGACGGGAGGCTTCGCAGCAGACTTCGTCATCCACGATGGCGCTGCCTACCATATTGACACCCATATCGGTGGGAGAACGGTAGGTGCCGGGGTTGCCGATGGCATCCAGAATGGCCTGCAGCACGGGGAAGACTTCCACGTCGCGGTTATAGTTGACGGCAGTGGTGCCATAGGCAGCCAGATGCCAGGGGTCGATCATATTCACGTCGTTCAGGTTTGCGGTGGCTGCCTCATACGCCAGATTGACGGGGTGCTTCAGCGGCAGATTCCACACGGGGAAGGTCTCGAACTTGGCATAGCCGGCCTTACCGCCACGACGGTACTCGTGGTACATCTGGGACAGGCAGACTGCCATCTTGCCGCTGCCGGGGCCGGGTGCGGTGACCACAGCCAGAGGACGAGTGGTCTCTACATACTCATTGCGGCCCAGACCCTCATCGCTGACTACCCGTGCCACATTGGCAGGATATCCGGGGATGGTGTAGTGACGGTAAACGCGCAGACCCAACTTCTCCAGCTTCTCCTGGAACTTCTTGGCCGCGGGCTGGCTTTCGTAACGGGTGATGACTACGCTGCCCACATACAGGCCAAACTCGCGGAATGCATCGATCAGACGCAGCACGTCGGCATCGTAGGTGATGCCCAGATCACCGCGAGTGGTGTTCTTGACGATGTCGCTGGCGCTGATGGCGATGATGATCTCCGCCTGGTCGGCCATGGCCTTCAGCATCTGGATCTTGCTGTCGGGTGCAAAGCCGGGCAGCACGCGAGACGCATGGAAATCGTCAAACAGCTTGCCGCCAAACTCCAGATACAGTTTGCCGCCCAGTCGTTCGATCCGCTTGCGGATCTCTTCCGACTGCTTTTGGATATATAATGCATTATCAAAACCGATGGTCTTCATAAGGCTCACCCCATCACATAGACTTCTAACTCTATTAGCATAGCACAACCGGCGCACAAGTGCAATCCGTTTCCAGTTTTTTGTGCATTTCGCGCAAAAAAATCATTCAGATTTTTTACATCTCCAACGATGCCCATTCGGTCTCTAACCGATGCAAAAAAATCGTCACGGCCAACAGGTCGGCGCAGCCGCCGTGGCTGACGTTTTCCCGGATAAAGGCTTCGTCCAGTGCCAGCACCGCCTGCTCGTCATAAGCCGCAAGGCAGCGGGCGGCTTCCTCCGCCGCCCACGCCGCCGTGGCTTCGTCCCGGCGGTGCAGCACGGTGGTGTCGGGCACATGCGCGATCAGCGCAAGCAGCGCCTTGACGGCGGCCTCGCCGTAATCGGTACCCTGTGCCAATTCTTTCCGGAAGCGCGGCAGGCTATACGCGCGCACACTGGCAAAGCCGCTTTCGGCTTCGCCGCGGATGCCCCGGGTGCCGTATTTGCGGTAAACGCCCTGTCCGTGGGTCTCTTCGCCCACACCCAGCTCCCGGGCGCAGATGCCCCGGGTCATGTGCGCCACGCAGGCGCACAAAGCCTCTGCATCGGGGGCGATGCCCCGCGCCAGATACTGTCCGGCGGCGCCGCACAGCAGACCCAAGGAAATCAGCGCGCCCTTGTGGGTGTTGACACCGCCGGTGGCCGCAAACATGGCGGCTTCGGCGCGGATGCCGCTTTCCCGCAGGGCGGGCAGCAGGTCTTCCTGCGGCAGCGTGCGGCCCAGTTCCGCCATCTGACGGAAATACGGCTGCAGCGCCGCCGCGGAGTACAAAAAGGTCTGCACCGTCATATCTCGATGGGCGCCGTTGTTGTTCAGGTCCACCAAGCCCGGCTTGGGGGTGGTATAGACTTCCTCTACCAAGGCAGCCGCCGCCAGACGGGCAATGCGCAATTCGGTCACGGGAACACCTCCCCGGTGATGCGGCTGATCTCGGCCCACAGGGCCTCCAGTGAATGGGCCTGACTGCGGGCACAGGCTTTGGCATCGTTGCCGCACAACAGGCACTTCCGTCGGGGCAGACCCAGCTCGCTGCGGCTGACGGGGGTACCGTCGGGGCGCAGCACATCCAAATCCATCAGGCGGCCCATGGGGTGGGATTCTTCCAGTTCCACCAGCGCGGATTTTACCGTTTCGGCAGGCAGGTCCACGGCAAAATAAGCCTCGTACCCGGTGGGATAATCCAGTTTTTTATAATAGATCACATACCCGGCCAAGCGTTGGCGCAGCGCCGCAACACCGGCCTGAAAGACGGCCAGCGAAGGCGCGCAGCGCTTGACGGCACCGGGCATATTGACGGTAAAGCAGACGAGGGTACTGCCGTAGCCGCGCAGGAGGATCTTTTGAAAATCTGCCCGGGCTTCCCGGTTGTCCAGAATCTGCTGCAAGGTGACAACTTCGTTCATACGCGTATCAAATCAGGCTTCTTCTGCCACGATCTGCACGCCGGCAGAAGCACCGATGCGGCTGGCACCGGCACGGATCATGGCCTGTGCGGTGGCGTAGTCACGGATACCGCCGGAGGCTTTGACCCCCATCTCGGTGCCCACTTCGGCACGCATCAGGGCGATATCGGCTTCGGTTGCGCCGCCGGTGGAAAATCCGGTGGAGGTTTTTACATAATCTGCGCCGGCGGCTTTGGCCAGACGGCAGGCAATGCGCTTTTCCTCCTCGGTGAGCAGGCAGGTCTCCAGAATGACCTTGACCAGCGCTTTGCCCTTGGCAGCCGCTACCACGGCGGCGATGTCCTCCTGTACCAAGGCGTGGTTGCCGTCCTTCAGCGCACCCACATTGAGCACCATATCCACTTCGGTGGCGCCTTGACGGATGGCTTCTGCCGCTTCAAAGGCCTTGACGGCAGGGGTGTTTGCACCCAAAGGGAAGCCGATGACGGTACACACCGCCACTTCGGTGCCCTGCAGCAGTTGGGCGCACAAAGACACCCAGCAAGGGTTGACGCAGACCGAGGCAAAGCCGTATTCCGCGGCTTCCCGACAGAGGGTGCGCACGGCGGCTTCGGTGGTCTGGGGTTTCAAGACGGTATGATCGATGCACTTGGCAATGGACATAAGATTCATCCTTTCCGGAATTCTTTCTGGAAATATTGTAGAAGAAGGCAGACAAAAAGTCAATGCAAAAGCCTTGTTTTGGGGCTGGTTTGCTGCGCTCTACCATATCTGGCTCTTGCGCTTTTTCTTATATAATGGTATAATGTACTATCCATTATTATGGAGTAGTGTGGATAAATCTGCCCGTGGCTTATCCCGGGCGTTACAGAGGAGCAATTACTATGTGGTTGAGCGATAACTGGAAAGAATATGCCCTGTTGGATTGCGGCGGCGGTCAGCGGCTGGAGCGCTGGGGCAAGCAGATCCTGGTGCGCCCCGATCCGCAGGCCATTTGGCAGCCTGCCGGACATCCCCTGTGGACCAAGGCGGATGCAACCTATCACCGTTCCTCTTCCGGTGGCGGAAGCTGGAAAGTCAAGCATCTGCCCGAGTGCTGGAGCCTGCATTATGACGACCTGACCTTCCAGATCAAGCCCATGAGCTTCAAGCACACCGGCGTGTTCCCCGAGCAGGCCGCAAACTGGGACTTCATCCGTCAGCAGATCAAGAAGGCCGGCCGCCCCGTCAGCGTGCTGAACCTGTTTGCCTATACCGGCGGCGCAACGCTGGCTGCCGCATCTGCCGGCGCCACCGTCTGTCACGTGGATGCCGCACGCGGTATGGTCACCTGGGCCAAGGAGAACGCCAAGTGCTCCGGTCTGGAGGACGCACCCATCCGCTACATCGTGGACGACTGCAAGAAGTTCATCAAGCGTGAGATCACCCGTGGACGCAAGTACGATGCCATCATTATGGACCCGCCCTCTTACGGCCGCGGTCCTTCCGGTGAGATCTGGCGCTTTGAAGAAAACATCGGCGAACTGGTGGATCTGGCTGTGCAGCTGCTGAGCGACGATCCCCTGTTCATCATCATCAACTCTTACACCGCCGGCATTTCTCCCTCGGTGCCTGCCTATATTCTGGGCACCACCGCGGCAAAGCGCTTTGGCGGCACGGTGGAGGCACAGGAACTGGGTCTGCCCGTAGAATCTACCGGTCTGGCACTTCCCTGCGGACATACCAGTCGCTGGATCCGCAAAAAATAAGTTCCGATAAAGGAGCGTATTTATGGCTATCATTGAAACGAAATATTTGACTTTTTCCTACAGCGAAGGCACCACTGCCGCGCTGGATGATGTCAACATCCAGATCCGGGAGGGCGAGTTTACCGCCATTCTGGGACACAACGGCAGCGGCAAGAGCACACTGGCCAAACACTTTAACGGCATCCTGCTGCCCTCCGGCGGCAAGGTGTGCGTGGGCGGTATGGACACGGCAGAGGACAGCCAGTTGTTCGACATCCGCAAGACGGCAGGCATGGTCTTCCAGAACCCCGACAACCAGATCGTTGCCACGGTGGTAGAGGAAGACGTGGCCTTTGCCTGCGAAAATCTGGGGCTGCCCTGGGCCGAGCTGCGCAAGCGCGTGGATGATGCACTGGCTGCCGTCGGCATGACGGAGTTTGCAAACCACGCACCCCATCTGCTGTCCGGCGGTCAGAAGCAGCGCATCGCCATTGCCGGTGTGCTGGCCATGCAGCCCCGGGTCATCATTATGGACGAACCCACCGCCATGCTGGATCCCGCCGGCCGTGCCGACGTCATGGAGACCATCAAGGAACTGAACCGGAAGAAGGGTATGACCGTGGTGCTCATCACCCATCATATGGACGAAGCCGCACAGGCCGACCGCGTCATCGTGATGAAGCAGGGTCAGGTGGCACTGGACGGCACGCCCAAAGAGGTTTTTGCCCAAGTGGACAAGATGCAGGAGCTGTCTTTGACCGTGCCGCAGACGGTAGAGATCCTGCACGGCTTGAATCAGGGCGGCGAGACGCTGGCACTGGACAAGCTGACGGTGGAAGAATGCGCCGACGAACTGATGCGCTATCTGGGAGGTGGCAAGGATGCATAACGAAGTACTCCGCATCGAAAATCTGACCCACGTATACAGCGCCGGCACGCCCTTTGAGCGAATTGCCGTAGACAACGTGAGCCTGTCCGCCAATCACGGCGAGTTCATCGGCCTCATCGGCCACACCGGCAGCGGCAAGAGCACGCTGATCCAGCATTTCAACGGCCTGCTGAAGCCCACCTCCGGCCGCGTGCTCATCAACGGCGAGGACATCTTCCAGAGCAAGGAAATGACCCGCGGTGCGCGGTTTGCCGTTGGTCTGGTGTTCCAGTACCCCGAATATCAGTTGTTTGAAGAAACCGTTTACAAAGATATCGCCTTCGGCCCCAAGAATATGGGTCTGGACGAGAAGGAGATCGACCGCCGCGTCCGTGACGCCGCCGCCATCGTCGGTCTGGCACCCGAAACGCTGGAAAAGTCGCCCTTTGAACTGTCCGGCGGTCAGAAGCGCCGCGTGGCGCTGGCCGGTGTCTTTGCCATGGAACCGCAGGTTCTGGTGCTGGATGAGCCCATGGCCGGTCTGGACCCCGCAGGCCGCGAGGACGTCTTTGCCTTTATCAAAGAATACCAAAAGAAGCACGGCATCACCGTCATCTTCGTCACCCACAGTATGGAAGATGCCGCCAAGATGGCCGACCGCATCATTGTGATGGAGCGCGGTAAGATCCTGCTGCAGGGCACGCCCGAAGAGATCTTCTGCCACGCCGATGAACTGGTGCAGGCCGGTCTGAATATTCCGCAGGTCACCCAGGTGTTCAGCGAGCTGCGCCGTCGCGGCGTGGACATCCCGGGCAACGTGTACACCGTTGAGCAGGCACTGGACGTGCTGCGTCGGAGAAAGGAGCAGGGACATGCTTAAAGATATTACCCTGGGCCAGTATTTCCCCGGCACCAGCGTCATCCATCGACTGGACCCCCGTACCAAGCTGCTGGCGCTGATTTTGTACATCGTGTCGCTGTTCCTGTCCAGCAATGTACTGTCCTATGCCCTGTGCATTGCCTTTTTGCTGACGGTACTGTTTCTGTCCCGCATCCAGCCCAAGCTGGTGCTGAAGAGCCTGAAGCCGGTGGTCTTTATCGTCATTCTGACCGCAGTGCTGAATATGCTGTACACCCCCGGCGATGTGCTGTGGAGCCTTGCCTTTATCAAGATCACCAAACAGGGCATCCGTACCGCCATCTATATGGCGCTGCGCATCACCCTGCTCATCACCTCGGCTACGATGCTGACCTACACCACCTCCCCCATCAGCCTCACCGATGCCATCGAGAATCTGCTGAGCCCCCTGAAAAAGGTGAAGGTGCCCGTGCACGAGTTTGCCATGATGATGACCATCGCCCTGCGCTTTATCCCCACCCTCATCGAAGAAACCGGCAAGATCATGTCTGCCCAGAAGGCACGCGGTGCCGACTTTGAAAGCGGCAGCCTGTTCGCCCGCGCCAAGGCGCTGGTGCCCGTGCTGGTGCCCCTGTTTATCTCCGCCTTCCGCCGCGCCGATGAACTGGCCGTGGCCATGGAGTGCCGCCTGTATCACGGCGGTCAGGGCCGTACCCGTCTGCATCAGCTGAAGTACACCAAGCTGGATCTGGTGGGCGGCCTGCTGGTGATTCTGGTTTGCGCCGGCATCATCGTGCTGGGTCGGGTGGCACTGGTATGAAGATCGCGTTAGTCCTGTCTTATTACGGTGCCGCCTATCACGGCTGGCAGCGGCAGAATAACGGCATGACCATTCAGGAACTGGTGGAGACCGCGGTGGAAAAGACCTGCGGCAAGCCCACCTATGTTTCCGGCTGCGGCCGCACCGATGCCGGTGTGCATGCCAAGTATTATGTGGCCTCCATGGAACTGGACACCTCCATTCCCATGGAGCGCCTGCCCGCGGCGCTGAACGCACGCTTGCCCTACGACGTGGTGATCCACAAGGCCGTGCAGGTGCCCGATGATTTTGACGCACGCTTCTCCTGCGTATGCAAGGAGTACACCTATGTGATCCACAACGCCCGGACCCGGGACCCCTTTACCGTGGATCGCGCCTATTTTTACTCACGCCCGCTGGATGCCGATGCCATGCATCGCGCCGCCCAGCATTTTGTGGGCAAGCAGGATTTTGCCGCCGTGAAGAACGAAGGCACCCCTGTCAAAAGTACTGTCCGCACCATTTACTACTGTAATGTCGAGCGCCGCGGCGACCGGATCTACATCCGCGTCTGCGCCGACGGCTTCCTGTACAATATGGTGCGCTCCATCGCAGGCACGCTGATGTACTGCGGTGTGGGCAAGATCGCCCCCGAGGCGATTCCTGCCATTTTGGCCAGCGGTGATCGGGAACAGGCCGGTCCTACTGCGCCCGCCTGCGGACTGTATATGTCCGCACTGACTTATAATATGGAGGCTTTGGATGGCCGCGCAAATGAAACCTACGACGAATAAAGCATCGGTCAAAAACAACATCGCCAAGTTCCGTCAGGACCGCCGCCTGCTGGTGGTAGGTCTGTTTCAGGGACTGGGCCTTTTGCTGATGCTTGCCGTTCTGGTTTTCTCCATCGTTGCCTATCAGGACTATCTGTCCCCTGCCTCTCTGCAGCAGGGCTTGCGCTATCTGGGTGCCACGGCATCCCAAGGCAGCACCGTCCTGCTGGACATCAGTCCCGATGAGGACGCGGTCTATCTGCCCATGGGTATGGGAATGGTGTCCGCCTCCCGGGACGGCTACCGCTACCACAGTATGGTAGAGGACAACCGCTTTTACACCGGCAGCAGTTTTGGCAGTCCTGCCATCACCGCAGGCAATCGTCTGGCGCTGATTTATGGCCGCGGCGGTGACACCCTGACGGTACACACCAGTTACGGACAGGTTTGGAGCAAAACGCTGGACTCCACCATCCTGTCGGCTTCTATGAACGCCAAAGGCGCCTTTGCGCTGGTGACCAACGAGACCGGCTATCGCTGCGCCGTTTCCGTGTACAACAACAAACAAACGCTGCTGTGCAAATGGCTGTCCAGCCAGTATTATATCCTGTCCGCATCGGTGAATCACACCGCCAACGCCTTTGCCGCCCTGTGCTTCAGCGCAGAGAATGCCGGCGTGAAAACGCAGGTCTTGCTCTTCCGCGTGGGCGAGGAGCAGGCATTCGCCACGGTGGACCTGCAGGGTCGCAGCGTTTGCTCGATGAAGTATGATAATTCCGGGAATTTGTTCATACTATGTGAAGACAGCCTGTTGGCCGTTGACGGCAACGGCAGCATCGTGCTGGACCGCCGTTTTTCCGGCGAACTGACCGGCTTTTACCATCGTGAGGGGCAAGAGCCTCTGCTGGTCTTTACCCGCGCCGCCACCGACGGAGAGATGGTGCAGCTGCTGATGCTGGATGCCGCCGGCAACGCCCTGTGCGACCGGGAATTTTCCGGCACTTACGTGGATGCCACCACCGACGGCGAAGTCTTTCATCTGCTGCTGGGCGACAAGTTGATCTCCTTCTTTGCCGACGGCACGCAGGAGACCGGCGTGGCCTGCAGCGGTGCCGTTGCGGTTTTAGCCGGCAGCAACCACTGCCCCATTCTGCTGTACAGCGACCGGGCAGAAAAGCTGCAGCTGCATTGATCAGAGCACACGACCCCCAAGGAGGGCTTTTTTATGACGTTTTTTTCTACGCCCCTGCTGTATGACGCAGCATTTGTACTGATTTTACTGGTCAGTATCACGCTGGCCGCCAAGTGCGGCGCTTTCAAGGCCATTTCCGGCATTGCCGGCACGGTGGCCGGTCTGGTGGGCGGCTTGATGTTTCAGGACCGCATCGCCGTACACGTGGAAAGTTTCCTGACCCCGATGGTGGAGCGCACCATCCTCAGCTGGGACTTCTCTCAGTTTATGGAACTGAGCAGCGAGACCATTGCCAAGTTGTCCCAGACGATGGCCGATGTTATTTCCGCCTGGCAGCAAAGCAGCGGCGGTCAGATCCCGCAGGAGCTGGTCACCGGCATCACCGGCGAGATCGTGCCCCGAATGGCGGCTATTTTGAGTTTTCTGTTGTTGTTCTTTGCCATCAAGATCGTGGTGGTCTTGGTGCTGCGGTTGTTTAACGACAGCATTCCCGGCTTCCGCACCCTGAGCCGCGGCTTGGGTGCCGTACTGGGCGCCGTCAGCGGCCTGCTGCTGGCGCTGGTTCTGTGCTGGGCCGTGCTGCACTATGCCCCTGCCGACGAAGCCGCCGGACTGATCAATCAGCAGTCCCTGCGCGAAAGCCATATCGGCAGTGTGCTGTGCACCTTTTTCGATTGACCCCAAGGAGGTAACCCCTGATGAATATGCCTATTTGCGGCCGCTGCAAGAAAAATGTCGCGGTGGTTTTCGTCACCCGAATGGAGGGTGACAAGACCCAGAACGAGGGTCTGTGCCTGAAGTGCGCCAAAGAACTGGGCATTCAGCCTGTGACCCAGATGCTGCAGCAGTTCGGTGTCACCGACGAAGATCTGGACACCGTATCGGAAGAACTGATGAACGGCGGTGGCGAAATGCTGCAGAATATGATGCAGCAGATGACCGGCCAGATGCCGGAACTGCCCCAGAATGACGAGTCCGACAGCGCCGATGAGGAGGAAGAAGCCGCCTCCCGCGCGCCTTCCCTCAACCTGTTCCAAATCTTCCGCAACCAGAAGGACAAAGAGCAGGAGTCCGATGCTTCTGCCGACAAGCAGAGCAAGAAATCCGGCAAAAAAGAACCCAACAAGAAGAAATTCCTCTCCAGTTATGCCCAAAACCTGACCCAACAGGCCAAGGACGGCTAGTTGGACCGCGTGGTGGGCCGCGACAGCGAGACGCTGCGCGTGATTCAGATCCTCAACCGCCGTCAGAAGAAC